>JBCBQE010000111.1:0-11749 GCA_039820385.1 Cyanobacteria bacterium J06635_10 | reverse complement strand
CATTAAAATTTTATTCCTGTTAAGACAGAGGTGTATTAATTAAAGTGAATATAAACTTTAATGGAAGTGAGCAATGATAAATTAATTAATAAGTAAATCCATGAATTGATTAGTAAAGCAGATTAAATATTGCTCCCTTGTAGGATAAGATTACCTCTATACATTATCTGTGTTCTCGATTCAGTCTTAACTCATGACTCTTCTAAGTCATGGGTATCAACCTGTAAAAAATCGGCAAAATAACGGAAAAATCAGCCTAAAATCTTGGGTTTTGACTCTTAACTAATTAGTTTTGCAGTGCTAATCACAGAATCAGAAAATGTATTTATTAGCAATAAAGCTACTGGATTTTTCCGGTTTTTTATTATGCTGAAGAGGAGTCTTAGAGGGTGCATGACTTGAGATATCTATGTGTTAAGTAATACTAATGAGCGATTGTTTTTCTAAGTACATAAATTTACCAGGTATTAAGCATGAGTTCATCCGCACTAAGAAAGTTTGTTTTACCATCTCTGATTACATCTGGTATTTTGTTTGCTGTAATGACTGTACCTCTTGGGATGATGGGTGAGGAAAAAGTTGGAATTAAATTTCAAGAAGAATCTTTATTTGATGGCAGATTAAGAGATGTAGCCGCGCCTTACGTCGTATTGGCTACTGTATTGAGTTTTGGTACCGGATTATCTCTTGCAGCTTTAGCCGGATGGCAGCACTCTACTCGGAAATCCTTAGATTACAAGAATGAACTATCTCGCGTAAAGGAAAATTTACAACTTAAAGAAGAATTACTCCAAGAATTACACCTTTCCGAGTCTCGTTTGCAAGCAAGTGGCCTAAACAATTTTTTAGAAGATCAAATCATAGAGAAAAATTCTCAAGAAGTAGAAATATCTTCTCAAACTGTAACTCAACAAGTAACGACTCAAACTTCAGTTTCTGTGCCTGTTGCTCCCCAGGCGAAATCTAGCTTCGTGGTTATTGAAAATCCCTCCGATTCCAAACAGCACCATACAAAAACAGTAATTCAACCAGTAGCAACTCAAACTTCAGTTTTTAAGCCTGTTGCTCCCCAGCCAGAATCTAGCTTCGTGATTATTGAAAATCCCTCCGATTATCAACAACACCACATAGACTTCCAAACTAATAACAATAAAACTCCTGAAATTGAAGAAACTGCTGGTTCCGAATTTGAAGAATTGCAGAGACAGTTCCAAGATATGATGAATAAAATGCAGCAGATGCAACAGCAAATCAAAAGACAGTCAATGTATGAATAATGTAATGTAGGGCAACTCATAACATATCCGTAGTTTGTTATACCTGGCAACCATAGTGGTTTGAAATTGCGATCGCCAACGGGCAACGACGGTTGTTTTAATGGAGATGATATGAGTTCCCTCGCAAACAGTAACAGATAATTTTCAGATTTGTTGGATACAGCATTATCTGGAAAATGTAATTTCCGCTTCGTGCTATGTGCCGTTCAAGAGTTATAATTAATACCCCAAGTCATAGAGAGCAGTGGCAGAAATAATTGATGCCGTTGGGCCACACTGGAATCTGATGGTTTTTGTATAGATGCGAGTTTAAGTTAATTTACTTAAATTTGTTCGGGCGTGCATCTTAAAAGTATACCTCTATCTAAAATATAAATAAAACAGCAAGTCTATACAGGGTTGCTGGGTTTTGAAATATTCGCAAAAAAAGTGAATTATTAAAATAAATCACTTTAAGAAGCATTTTTGTGTGAATAAACTGAGCTATCTTGGTTAAGAATAGGCAATCTTACAGTCTCAGGATTATCGAAACGAAGTGTAGGGAAATAATTACAAGGGCTGGGGAGATTGCGTTGCTACTGTTTGTAATGACGTAATTACCTTACTTTTGGCTCAATTCTAAGTCTCTTTTTGATTGAAACCTATAGTTGCAATCTCTCTAACTACTCTTTTCAAGTTATAAGATTACCGATGTAATTTCAACTTCGTGTGCTTATTGCGGAAGTAACGGTAATTTTAGAGTGGAAAAATAGCTGTGACCTAGCTGCTGTTAAAATAGACAATAATTGACAAGAATAGATAGTTGTCAGACCTATATCTACTTTGTGTTCAATATCTGATATTATAATTACTCTGTACTTTTTCTTTTTCTTGATAAATATGCAAAAACCAAGCAGTTATCAAGAAAAAAAAGAAGTTAACACGGATATCTTGCAAGTGCGGACGGTGAGTCCACTGCGTTGCGGAGGAACACGCACGCCCAGTAGCAAGTGGCGAACCCGAAGGGCTCAGCCGTACAAGCCTGTGGAGGGATAACAGCTCCCATGCTCCCATGGAAACAGGAAGAAAAAGTTTAAGTGTCACAAGTTGTCGATCTTTTACAGAGCAGTCTGTTTCATGTTGCCACATAGGGCATATCTCTTATTGTGAAAAATAAGCAAGCCGCCAATAGTAGCGACTTGCTTATCTGTATTTCCGGCTTTGTGCAAATATTTCTCAGAGAGATCCAAAACATAAATTGTCCCACCATCGGTATCGCACAAATAGCGATACTGCCATATATCGGGGTTTTACACCCGAATAAGTTTCGGGTGAGACAATTTATTAAGCACGCAGTGCCTAACGAAGATATTGACGAGGTGTCAGAGTAGAGTTCGTGTCAGACTGGATTTCAGTGGCTGCTGGTAAAGCGGCACCACTTGTCGATGCTCGTCTATTCAACTGATATCTGTTACCCCAACCATCATTTATATCTTCAGGTTTGGCACGTGGCGGTACAGTTTTTGCTACAGGTAGGGGGATAGATAAAGTTTTACTCGCTTTAACAAACTTTTCACCTTCATTAGTCACATTAACTAACTTCCCTTGTGGCTCCTTTACTATCGTTTCAGGTTTTTCTACATTTTGCCCATCCTCTCTTTGCCATTGAGAGGCAGGATTAAACGTGGCAATAAAAGTCACTTTATCTTTTGGAGTTAGTTTGGAATTAGATCTATCTACTTGCCAAACTTCTCGATAACTTCCATCTGAAGCAACTCGGGAAAGATTTAGCTCTGTTTGCCATTTTCCTGCTTTTACTTCAACATTTTGGCGATCCAAAATTGAGCGATTGATATTAGGATCGTTGTTGCTTGGTGCTGTATCTTTGGCACTTGCTGGTACTAAATGGCGAACTGCTGTAACTGTAATTCGACTGGAATCGGGTAAGTTTGTAGCCCCAGTTATCTCGTATTTTGAATTGTTATTTGTTGATTGTAGATCTAGGATTTGCAATTGTACTTCTTCCGAGTAATTTCGATCGCAGCCATACCCGAGCGCGATGGTGGAGATAACAGTAAATGTCATGGGAACATAAGCACATATTTGGCTTAATTGGTTAGTCAATAATCGGAACTTATGATTAAGCATATGGGAAATAAGCATTTTGTGATTTTGTACAAGATTTGAATCATCAATGACTTGATTTACTCAAGAAAAAGCTATAAAAATCAAGTGTGTTTCAACAAATAATTTACTCGATATACAGATATAAAAGCTGTAAATTGTCTTCAAGTCGCATCAGCGCCACCTCTACACAGTCTGTCTATTATTCAGTAGTAACCTATACCTATTAATCCTATAAGGGTAATGAGCCAAAAAGTATTTAATTGCGATAAATATATTAACTCTAAACCTAGTTCTAAGGTTTATCAATTGCTTTGTTCCATCTCATTTTTAACTGTGTGGATGATGGCATTTAGCAGCTCGGCAATTGCACAAATAAATTCGTCATCGACAAATGCTAGGGTTGCCGCAGCACCATTAACAAATCAAGTAGAAAGGGAACTACAGCCCCCTAAGATCGAAAATATTGAGGATTTAGAAAATAGCTTTATCGAGGAGATGGCAACCCCTGAAGTCTCTTCTGAGAAAAAATCGCCGTCTGCTAGAACAAGTGAACTGAAAAATCAGAGTCGCGCCTTCGTTAAAAATTTACCAGCAGTTGCAGCACAAGATATATCCCAAGTTGGATTTCAATTACCAAGACAAGCTCAGAAGGATGCCCGTCAGCAGACGAATCTTATTAGTCAAGGGAGTGAACCAACTTTTAATCAACTACTCAACCCCCAACAACAGCCCGCGAATACTAGACAATTACAGGAATTTGTAACTCCTGGGATAACTAATTCTCAAGCTGGCATTGCTCCTTTACCTCCACTTCCCGGAACTCAAGTACAACCAGTACAAAGTAATGGTGTTGATTCTCAACCGACTTTTAATCAATTACTTAATTCACCAAAAAGTCAAGCATCATCTCAGACAAATCCAAGATTAAGCAATAATCCACTACTCACTTCACCTACAAACCAACCAACAGTTACCACAAAATCTCAGCCAGTATTAAATCAAACTGCTAACTTTGGGACACCAAAATTACCTCTACCTCAGAGAAATTCACTTCAACCAAGGGTTCAACCTTCAGTTGTTCCCATGGCTAATTCCTCCCCATCGCTAATAGCTCTACCAGTCAAGCAAACACAAGTTCCACCTTTTGCTACTACTGTTAAACGCAAACCTTTAAAAGAACCATCTCTCAAGCTCGAAGGAGTTTATGTAAAACAAGGCGAGGATAGTTCAGCAAGGGCGAGAGTAACGGGAATTTATCCCTTGACTCCTCAATCTTTACTAGGTGCCACTGTAGATTTAACTAGTGAAGATAACAGCTTTGATGACTCTCGTGGCGAAGGCTTAAATATCAACGAACTGTATTATGCTACCTCTTTAGGAGGATTGCCTAATTTACGTTTAGTTGCTGGGCAAATGGATTTAACCTCTTATTTTGACCGGAATAGCTTTGCTAAAGATGGAGCAAGTCACTTTTTCAATCCGGTTTTTCAGACAAATCCAGCATTGTCTTCTACAGGTATTGGTTCGCGTCCAGGTTTATTGCTAAACTGGAGTGTCACAGATAATGTCGCTGCCAAAGCTGCTGTCTTTTCTTCTTCAGACGAACTTACTGATTTTAGTTTGGATGGATTTGCAGGTGAGATTGGTATCCGTCAGGGTAATGTAATTGTTCGCGGTACTTATTCCACAGCAAGGGATGCAGGTAATCGGGATTCATTCCTCGAAAGCTTTGGAATTGAACGAGAAGATAGTCAATTCGGGCCTTTAAAAGACGATCGAGAAGAAGCATACGGTGTAAATGCTGAAGTATTTATTCCTAGTATGAAATTGGGATTATTTGGACGTTACGGGCGCTATGAAAACCAAGATTTGGGAGAAGGTGCAGATACTTATTCTTTCGGATTGAGTTTCTTGGATTTATTCGCACCCGACGATCGACTTGGTTTAGCCTATGGACGTGCTCTTTCTAACGATGATCTACGTGAAGGCGAACAGCCAGACGTAGTAGAACTTTTTTACGATGTTAAATTCCTTCCTAATCTACGTTTTGGTCTTTCTTATCAAGGAAGGGATAATTTTGAGGAATCTGTTTTGGGTGTAAGGATCAAATCCGAGTTTGATATCACTCCAAGAAGGAAAAACACTCGATGAGTAAAGAACTAACAATCAATAATAATCCTCTTCCAGAACAGACGTTGGAGACAAAAAGTAAAATATTCAAACTATCTTTGATAGTTCCTGTTTACTTTTTGTTTGCAACTCATGGTGCAATATTACCAATATTAACCAATATTGCACCGGTTCAAGCACAGAAATCCTCATCAAGTTTGGTACAACAAGGCTATAAACTTTTGAAAAAAGGGTGGGTAAACGATGCTATTAAAGTTTTTCGTCGAGCCACTAAAGCCAATCCACAATCAATAAGAGCAAATTTAGGCTTGGCGATCGCCTATAAAAAAGCTGGAAAGATAAATGATGCTTGGAATTCCTATCAACGTGTATTATTAATCGATCCAAACAATAAACTGGCTCTCAAAACAGTTGGTTTGTTTGGCACATTTCGTCCCGAATGGCAAGCACGGGGAATAGAAGCGCTGAGTACTTTATTAAGTCGCAATTCTAATGATTTGCAAGCCCGGAGCCGACGGGCTGTACTCTACTATTATCAAGGTAGAATTAAGGATTCAGTTGCAGATTATCAAATTCTACTTGCCAAAAATCCCACACCAGATATTCTCATCGGAGCTGCGGAAACTTTTACTTACGCTGGCGATTATCCTAGAGCACTAGAACTATTTAATCGCTATGTTTCCACAGGAAAAAGTATTACTGGAAATGTGGCGATCGCCTATGGCCGAACTTTACACAAAACTAAGAATCTCAGACAAGCAATCTTAGTTTTAGATACCGCATTACGTAGTGCCGACGATCAGCTCGATACAATTACAGCTCTTGCTGAACTATCCCAAGCTTATATTGCCAATCAACAAAAAGCTGAGGCTTTAGCTGTATTGGAACCTTTGCGTGGTAGAGAGGATGCTATTTTACCTTTAGCTCGTGCCTTAAACGAAATTCGCAAGCACACAAATGACGCTACTTTAGGGCAAGAAGTAGCTGGTTTATATCAGCAAGCCCTTGACAATAACTCCAATCTCTCAGCTTCCTTGCTGCTGGAAGCTGCTAATGTATTGTCTGATTTACCACAAGCGCAACAAACTGCCTTACAACTTTATCAGCGAGCTGCTGCAAAATTCCCCAACGATAAAAGTTTAGTGCTGCGCCAGTTAGCTTTAGAGAACAAGCTAGGTTTAATTAACTCAAACAATTTGAGGCAAAGGTTAATTGCCGTACTACAAAACCTGCCACAAGATGGGGAAGAATTACAAAAACTAGCTAGTGCATTAGTACAAATTAATACTCGCGACTCAGCATTTCTTCCGTTCTATCAAAGTATCTTGCAAACAGGAGTAGACGCTCCTTTTCTAAATTTCCGTATTGCTCAAATGTATTTGCAGCAACAAAATACAATTAATGCAAGACTTGCTTTAGCAGCTTATACAGCAACTCCTGAAGGTGCGAATAATTTAGCTTCTCAATTGTTAGCAGCAGAAATTGAATTACAAGAAGGAAATTTAGAAGCCGGTGCTATACGCTATCAAGCAATACTGGATACGAAACCAGAGAATGACGAAATTGTCAACGGTGCTTTACGAGCATTAGCAGGTATACGTTCGCAACAAAAACGTTTTGATGAAGCTTTAATGGCTTACAATCAACTACGAACTCGCTCTCCACAAAATTTAACCTATCAATTAGGAGAAATTAGTATTGCCTATCAAGCCAACCAAATTAGCCAACAGCAAGCAACCATGGTGCTGTCAAACTGGTTGGCGACGCAAAAAGCAACCAATACTCCTCCTGAATTATATAGTTTGGTAGGACAACTTCCAGCTTCTCCTCAATGGGAGCCTCTCTACAAATATCTTTTGCAATTAGAACCCAACGACTTGCAAATCCAAAAGCGTTTGTTACAAATTGTGGCTCAACGCAATCCCGCCCAAGCAAGAGCCTTAGTTAAGCAGTTTACAGCTAATGCTACTAACGACAATAATTCTTATCAGGTGCAAGGGCAGTTATCTAGAGTTATTGGCGATTTGGATTTAGCAGGAATTGCCTACGAGAAGATTTTAGCAAGTCAACCAGATAGCATTGATGCTCTATCAAACTTGGCGGGCATACGTTTTGAACAGCGTCAGTATGAAGCCGCAGAGAAAATGTATTCTCAGATTCTACAACAAAAGCCCCAAAGCCAAGAAGCTCAAAGGGCGCGAGCCGATCTAAATGCGATTTTAGATAAGCCCTTAGCGGCTTTAGAGCAGATGGAGAAATTACAAATTCAACAAATGTCTGAGGGTGTAACAGACACAGAGTTATCTCGCAGGATGCAACAAATCCAAGAAGACTTTCTTCTCCGACGTGGTTTTCAACCTACTTGGGAAGATCCAAATCGACGGATTCGCAACTAGTAGTCTCCCTCTACCTCCCCTGCTCCGGGAAACCTTAAAAGTTTTTTAGAAGAAAAAACTTTTAAGGGAACTCTGCTCCCCCTGCCTCCCTCCACCAAAGCGATATTAGTGTGGTACCCCCACTAGTTGTATTCAGGTTTGTAATTATCTTTATTTATTGTCAATCAAATGTAGCAATTCGGAGTTAATTTTCAGTAACAGTAGAGGAATAATCACTATAGTAGTTAAGGTTAAGAATTCTGTCCTTACTACTTCCACTTTCCTTTATTAAGTCGTTAGAAATACAACCTTTATTAGGATGCGATATTTGCTAATATTAGCCGCGATTATCAGCCCGATCGGCTTATACGCTTGTAATTATAGTTACTCAGTTGTCAACTCCCGGACACTGAGTCGGCAAACTCCAATGCCCTCATTTACTACATTGACAACTAAGGATAATTACAAAGATAATTACGCTACATTTCTTGCAGCCTTACCAAAAGAAACTCCCAATCGGGAGTTACTAGCACTAAGTTGGAATAGCTATCGACGCAATTTTATCCAGAGCGATGGCAGAATTATAGATTACCAAGCAAAAGATCGCTCTACCAGCGAAGGTCAAGCTTATGCTATGCTGCGAGCAGTCTTAATTGACGATCCCTCAACTTTTGCCAAAACTTTAGACTGGGCAGAGAATAATCTCCAACGCCAAGAGAATGGTAAACAAACAGATAGTTTGTGGGCTTGGAAATGGGGGAAAAGAGCAGATGGTAGTTGGGGTACTATCGATAGCAATTTTGCTAGCGACGGAGATATTGATGCGATTACAGCCTTAATTTTTGCCTACAGACGCTGGAATCGTCGTGAATATCTAGAATTAGCTAAAACTAAATTAGATGATTTGTGGAAGCTTTCTACTGTTACCGATAGTAAAGGTAAACGCTATTTACTACCTGGGCCAGTTGACGCGTTTGTTCCCAATTCATCTACTATTTATCTTAACCCTTCTTATTTGGCTCCCTATGCTTTTCGGATTTTTTCTCAAATAAATCCGGAGCGTGATTGGTTGAGTTTAGTAGATAGTAGTTATGAGATACTAGAAAAATCAGACGGGCTTTCCCCTGTGGGGTTACCAAGTGACTGGGTAGCATTAAATACAGAAACCGGAGAATTTCAAGCCCTACCTTCCTCAAGTCAAATTCAAACCTTATATAGTTTTGACGCTTATCGAGTTTGGTGGCGAATAGCACTCGATGCGGTATGGTTTAATTCATCACCAGCAAAAAGCTATCTCAATAAATCTACGCAATACCTGAGTCAATTATGGCGAGAAAAATCATACTTGCCTGCCAGCATTGACTTACAGGGAAAACCATTAGTCGATTACGAAGCGACATCGCAATATGCAATGTTTTATGTGGCTATGCGGCTTGTAGAACCAAAAATAGCCCAAGAAGTGTTAGTAAAAAAAATATTACCTAAGTATAAACAAGGAATTTGGGACGATCGTTCAGCTTATTATACCCAAAATCTGGCTTGGTTAGGTTTATTAGACCCTTCTTACATACCCGTAAAACTGCTTCAAAAGGAATAGTCTGCAAATACGAATGCAAGTTTTTTACTCAGGTAAGTCAGGGGTTCCCATAAGATTTTGTTCTTCTAAAAAATTCTTATGGGTGCCCGTCAGGGAAGCAATACCTACAGAACAGTAAACAAATTGATAATGACATTACTAACTCATGAAACAATTGCTTTATCTTTCTAAAACTAGTACAAAAATATTTATTATTTGTTGTTGGTTTCTACTGTCTCCTTATTCCTTGTTAGCCGCTCGAGCAGTTAATCAAGGTAAGGCTTCCAAAACCCTTACTTCCGGGAGTAGCACAACTTATAATTTAGAATTTAACCGCGCTCCGATTGTGGGTAACCGGATGCGTTTACGAGGAATTTATTCTGAAAGTCGTCTCGGTTTTACTCGTCCCCGCAACTGGGAAATAGCGAATGCCAAAGCTTTAATTCGCTTTCAACATTCACCAGCGCTCTACGCGAATCGTTCAAGCTTGACTATTTTGGTTAACGATACAGCGGTTGGTAGCATACCTCTCAATCGCAAAAAATCCCAACTCGGTCAATTATTGGTCAATATTCCGCCGAAGTTACTTAAAAACTATAACGAAATCAAAATAATTGCCCAGCAAAATAATTCAGAGACTTGTACAAATCCCAACGATCCAAATCTCTGGACAGAGATTTTACCGGATTCCAAAGTAATTTTTAATTATAAACGAAAGGTACCTCCTGAAAACTTCAGCCGTTATCCTTATCCGATTTTTGATGACTTGGGTTTGGAATCCAATCAAATTAATTACCTACAACCAAATCAGATTACTCCAAAATGGTTGACTGCTGCATCTCGTTTGCAAGCTTCATTGGGGAGAACAGCAGATTTCCGCTCCATGGATACAGAATTAGTATCGAATGTCACAAATATTAAGTCTAACCAAAAGTTAGTCATTATTGGTACTCCAAGCCAACAACCAGCTTTAGAAGATTTAGATTTACCAATTACAATTGAAGGGAATAAAATTCTCGATAAAGAACAGAACGTCGTCGCAGACGATCGAGGAGTTCTGATATTAACTACAACCAAAAAAGGTGCTCCAATCTTAGTTGCAACTGGTAATGGAGAAAAAGGAGTCGAAAAAGCAATTCAGTTTTTGGTACAATCGGATACCCGTAAAATGGGTACTGGTCAAGTTGTTGTTGTCGATCGAGTACCAGAATTAGCTACTCCTGGCGAACGTGAATGGCCTCGTTATTTACCCGAGAGAAACTCTTTCCAACTCAGCGAAATCAACACTGTAAACGAGCAGAAATTCACAGATGTAACAGTACGAGGATCTGGAGCGCCACCAATTGAGATTGATTTTCGAGCTTTACCAGACGATCGCTTCTTACGGGGTAGCTCGATAAATTTAGTCTACAGTTACGGGCCACAACTCAATCCCAGAACCTCTGCGATTGAAGTATTACTTGATGGTAACTTCATTGGTGGCGAACGCTTGTCTTCAAAATCGGGAGAGAGTCGCAAAACCCTAAAAGTAGATTTACCGGCAAAATTAATTAAACCCAATTCCAAAATTGAAGTCTTCTTTCGCATGAATGCCAGAGAAGCTTTTAACAACGAAAGCTGTCTTTATGCTCCCGATCGACAACTTACAGGTACGCTACACAATGAAACCAGCTTCAACTTAAAGCGTGAAACTTCTGTGACATTACCCAACCTAGAGTTGTTGCAATTTGGTTATCCCTTTGCTTCTCCCCAGGATTTATCAAAAACAACGATCGTTGTACCGGAAAATCCTTCCAAAACAAATGTGCTTACCTTATTGGAGTTTAGCGAACGTTTAGGCCGTCTTTCTCAAGCCCCTTCAGTTAAACTCGATGTTTATACTCCTAACACTTTATCTGGAGTCAAAACAGTAAGAGACAATACACATATAGTGGCGATTGGCACGCAAAATAATTTTCCTCTGACGGAAGTACTAGCAAAAAGTCAAGGGTTTAATTTGGGGCAGTCATTTGTCCGCTTATTTGGTAACGAAGAGCAAAAAGAACAGGTAAAACTTCAAATACCGAGAGACTCTCAAGGGATGATTAAACAGATTATTTCTCCTTGGAATAGCGATCGCGTAGTTTTAGCTTTAACTGCTCAAACAGAAGCTGGCTTAGACAGGGTGCGGCAAGTATTGGCTCGAGATCCCTGGTTTTTCCGTCTGAAGCAAGACACTGTATTAATTAGTAGCGACGACAAAGATCCCAATTCTTATGATGAGAATGCCTTTGAATTGGACTTTT
>JBCBQE010000110.1:0-11805 GCA_039820385.1 Cyanobacteria bacterium J06635_10 | reverse complement strand
CTTCCTCCGGCAAGCCAACCCCCCAAAGTAAATATGGTCGGAATTTACGTTTTTATTAGTCGCAGGTGGCGACATCGGTTTGTTAGCAGCAAAGATTTAAAAGCTTTACAAAAAACCAAAAATTCCCAACGTTTAGTTTATGCTTGGCATCGTATCGTATATACAAGCATTATTCCCATTTTGTTATTGGCATTGTTTACGGGAATAGGAATGTACAAGCCTGCTCAATTCCCTTGGATTGTAGAAATGTTTGGAAGTTGGCAAGCATTGCGAATTGTTCACTTTTCTTCAGTACCATTAGTAGTTTTGTTTGCTACACTTCACTCTTGGTTAGGAGCGAAGGCAGGTGGTTCTAAACTTACTGAATCTATGTTCTGGTAATTAGTTATCGATGATTTGTTATGGCGCATTTGTGAATGTTGTAGAGAGGCAATATATCGTATCTCTACAACCACGCACAATTAATAAAATGATCGATGGGCGATTCCCTAGTTTCTCGCTTTCATCTTAGGATAAGCAATCCGCTTATGGTGGAATTGCTGCCAAACTTTGACGAAAATTTCAGCTATTTTCGACATTTCTTGGCGTGTTAAGCCAGAATCCAAGAGTTGATTATCTTTCCATCTAGCGCGTAGAATATTGTTAACCATATTCAATGCTTTTTCTGGAGTCGCATCTCGTAGCGATCGCAATGCAGCTTCGCAAGAGTCAGCAAGCATGACAATCGCAGTTTCACGGGACTGAGGAATTGGGCCTTCGTAACGAAAATCTTCTTCTTTGATTTCTAATGTTGGATTATCCTTAGCTAATTCCTGAGCTTGATGATAGAAATAGGCAATTTGCATTGTTCCTTGATGCTCTGGAATAAATGCTTGTATAGCCGTTGGTAAACTATGTTTCCTTGCCATAGTCAATCCTTCACTTACATGTTTTTTAATCACATCGGCACTGATCCAGGGATCGTTAATTTCTGTTTCATGCTTATTTGGTCCTCCCATTTGATTCTCGATAAATGCCATAGAGTCGTGCATTTTACCGATATCGTGATATAATGTCCCAGCTCTAACTAACTCAACGTTACATCCAAGTTCTTTAGCAGCAGCTTCGGCAAGGGTAGCCACAAATAAGGTGTGTTGAAATGTTCCGGGAGCTTCAGTAGCTAGTCGTTTGAGTAAAGGACGGTTGGGAGAAGCAAGTTCTGCCAAACGTATAGGAGTGACTAAGTCAAACAGTTTCTCTAAATAGGGACTTAATCCCAAAGCAACAATACTCCAACCCAAACCAGATAAAGCTAATAATCCAGCTTCCTGAAATACAAGGTAAGAAGTAGGGGTAAATGCGGTACCCAATAGCACTTTTAGTAACAAGTACACACCGCCTTCAGTTAAAGAAATTCCAAAGCCCAACACTGCCAATTCTTCCCGAGAACGTAGGCGTTGCGCCATACAAGAACCGAGTACTCCTCCTGCCGCACCAGCTATAATTGCTGTTTTACCTACATCCATGCTCATAGGTAACAATAACGTCAATAGCAATCCAATCACTGTTACGCCTAAAGTGCGCCCGTAGAAGCTGCCCAGTAACAAACCTACGGCACTCCAGGTGGTAAAAGGGATGCTGAGAACTAGTAATGATGGGCACGATAGTGTTAGTAATAATACTAGTAATCTGTCACTTTGACGCAATCGAATTTTCAAGCGCTTTTCTACTAAGGCATAAATTCCAATAGCTGCTGAAACCGCGCTTCCCAGGTACATTAAGCCCAACCAATTAATTTCGCGGCGAATTAAATGATAGTTTTCTAACACCGCTAAATTCCAAGCTGTAATTTCTTGTCCTTTTCTAACAATTAATTGGCCTTTTTCAACTACTACCATTACTGGCTCTATTTCGGCTGCAGCTTTTGATGCTTGTAGTTCCGTTTGTTGTTCGTCTTGCCTTAAATTAGGCTGTAAAACGCTTATTAATAACTTAGTAGACCAAAGTCTAGCATCTTTTGGTACTAATGTTTCCGACTTTTGTAGATGCAGGTTAATTACGTACTCCAAATTTTCTTGGGGCAATCCTGGGTGAATGCCTTGAGCTAGGATTAATTGGGCAGTTTGCACAATACCCATTTGGATTTTGGACCATTCGTCATCGCTAAAGTCAAGTATGCTGGTGTCTTCGTATATTATTCTCTCTGGCTTTGAAATGCTAATTTCTGCAAGCTTAGCTTTAGCTTGAGCGTACAGTTGTCGTGTTTCTTCTATTTTTCTAATCAGCAATTGCAAATTGGGAAGAGAAGTTCTGGCACGGTATAACTGTAATTGACTTAGCGCTTCTTTGAAATTTGAATTTCTCGTTTTTGTTTCAATAGTTGAGGTATCTTTAAGAGAATTATCGGTTTCATTTACTACAACTATATGCTTGGGTTTTTGTCCCCTAGCAATGTTTTGATTACCATCTTCTATAGATAGTAATAATTGCTTCCATTCTTGTTCAGGAGCAGAACGCAAGTAATTCTGAGTGGAAGGACGCAATACCTCAGTGTCAAAAAAAGGAAAAGAACCAGTTATTGTACGTATTTTGTTTCCTTGTTGCAGTAATTGTCGTAAATTCTGCTCAACTGTTTCGTTAACTCGTTTATCCACCATTAACCATTGCCGAGAATTGTTTCTGGCGGCTTCGCGGAGTATTTCTGTTTGCTGTTTATTTTCGATAGTCGCAGTATAAGGCGCAACAATGAGCTCGCGGGCTATCGTTCCTTCTTGTAACTGCGGCTGGCTGTATAATTTATGCCCAAGTACCCCTGTTATGGTTACCATAGCAATCGCAAATACAACCAAAGAATGTTGAGGGATAAAGCCCCAAAAAGCTTCGTAAATACCACATTTAGCTTTAACCGACTTTACCATGGACCTGGAGCGGAAGGATTTTTTATACTGATTTGTCTCAACTGTTTTAGATACCCACAAGCGTCGTAACGCTTTGTATCGTCGTCCCCAGGTAGCTGTTGCTTGAGTCAAGGACTTAAAAAATGGCTGCGTTTTCATCACCTATGACCGCAGTTGCTTATAAGAATGGTTGAACACCAGAAAATTCTGAACCGAAGCAGGCTTCAAGCTATTTGCTGACATCATAGTTACCATTTGATGTAAATCCCGGGTTTACTCCGTAACAAGTATAGTTTTTTGCTAGAAAAAGATTTTTAACTATCTTAATTATGTAAACGTGCACGGGGTTGGCACAGAGTTGACCGATGATAAATATAGTTAACGCAAACGGATGATATATGGGGCTGCAATTGCCTCATTAGGAGAAAAACTTAAATCTTTATCTCTAGCCTCCTTTGTATCTAAAAATTGTGGTGACATGTGATAAGCTCCTGACCATACAGCCACAAGTGCATCAGCTAATTTTACCATCTGGGAAAAGCTCGTGAATCCCCATTGTGCTAATTTTGCCTCATCTAATCCTAAGTGCCAAGTTATAGGTATACCAGTCATGCTGTTATAAGCCCCAGAAATTGCACCTGCTATTACACCACAAGTCTGTGAATCCTGTTTATTTTGAATCGCTTGCAAACAGGTAAGGCGAAAATCTTCTTTAGTATTTACAAAGGAATAAAAAGCTACAGCTATTGTATTACTTGTATTATTTTCTTTACCCAAGCAATTTTGTAATTCTTCTAATCCAACATTTTCAGCTATTAGATTATTTACTTGTTGTAGTTTTGTTGGTAAATCGGTTGTAGTTTCACCGATAAAGGAAGTTATTTCTGCAACTAGAGTATTTGGATTAATTTTTTCATTTAATGATTGAGCAATAAGATAACATACCGCTAATACCCCATCCCTTATATCGGGATGATTATTATTTTTGATCGCCAAAAGTAAGTTTTCTCGTAGTTTTATCTTATTTTCGTGAAAAAATAACGCTATGGGCAAAGTTGCTAAAATTACTTTTGCCAACATCAAATTGCAAGATACTTCTGGATTATTCCATTCCTCTAGATCAAATCTGCCTTTTTCAATCAAACTTTCTATGTTTTGAACGATCCCAGAACTCCAATCATAGGATTCTTCGGTTTCTGTTGCGGCTAAACTTTGTCCGAGTAAACCTCCCAACAAAGTACCTCTAACTCTACTTTTAAGTGAATAGCGCATATAGTTACTCAAGACTAAGTCGAATATCTCATGATGTTATAACTACCACTCGCATCAACACTGTAACGGAATTTTTTAGGAATTCCAGAAGTTAAATGATAATATTTCTCAAAAACTTTTACTGGTATTCGGTAATTAAGAACTCATGGAAAAATGACCGAAAAGATTCTCAGTTCTTAATACCTAACTTAAGACTGTCTGAGGTGATGTACTAAAGCTTGTAATCCTAAAAGATAGCTTTTCGCGCCAAAGCCACTAATTTGTCCAATTGCT
The DNA here is from genome assembly GCA_039820385.1 of Cyanobacteria bacterium J06635_10. Taxonomy (GTDB): domain Bacteria; phylum Cyanobacteriota; class Cyanobacteriia; order Cyanobacteriales; family Nostocaceae; genus Rivularia. Next base: position 7,384 of record JBCBQE010000110.1, on the reverse strand, counting down.
GCTGGTGCAATATATGAATGGTGTCGAAATTCTTCTCTACGATATATGTTGCTCAAATGTACTTCTACTGTCGGTATATTCACTCCTGCGATCGCATCTCGTAATGCTACACTCGTATGGGTATAAGCTCCAGCATTAATAATAATGCCTTGGTACTTGAATAAAGCATCATGAATCGCATCCACCAAAGCGCCTTCGTGGTTAGACTGCACGGCGGATACGTTAGCTGACAATAAACGTCCTTCTTCTATTAGCAGACCATTAATGTCAGCTAAAGTGAGCGAACCGTAAATTTCTGGTTCTCGCTGTCCCAATAAATTAAGATTCGGTCCGTGCAGTACTAAAATGCTTAAGGAAGGTACGGTTACCTCCCGAGCATTTGAACTATCTACCACGGCGAGAACGCTGATCTACAGGAATTGGAATTAATTCTGGTTCTGGCTCAGCTTCTGGCCCTAAAAGAGCATCAATCAGCTTGCGTGCCAATTCTTTAAGCTTTTCGAGCACCTTTTCGATATAATCCATTTAACTGAACGCTCCTGAGATAACAACTCAAATTTAACATCCCCACCAGGGATTAAAAGGTGGTGATTCCTACTAGACATTGCTGTATTTCACGCTCGTAGACGTTCCACAAGATGCTGCCACCAATTGTAGTAGTCTTATACTTCCTTAACGTCCGTTTAAAGTCTCCGAGGAGCAACTCGGGGACTAATATTAATTTACCAAAAGTCATTTTAGAAGAGCGAATCTTTTATCCGATTACTTCGCACAAAACAGTAATACTGGTTGATAAATAATGGTGATACAAGCCTCCTGTTTGGGGAATCAATCACAATTAATAGCTGATGTCCGTGCGAGAAAGTACTTCATACAATTTGTTAAAAGTTCGCGATTCAACTAAGGTTTGACTCGTAACAGATATGCTTTGCAAATTTTGCGAAGAAAGTATGCTCAAGATTGTCTATAGGCATTAACTAGGGTGTAGCCCACCCTATCTTTTTTAAGTATAAAGTTACAGAAAGTAGAATGAAAGTAACATAAGTAGGCACTTAAATTAGGAAAATTTAAGCAAGTTCAATAGAAAATTTGACTATTAGCGTGTTACTCCTTTCTTCTTTTAGGTTATCACATTCCCCACAGGTGGGGCGGCCTCCGACTCTTAAATAGATATTTTGTTACCAGTATTATCGACTAATAGTCGAAAATCAATAGTCCGAAAGAGTGAGGTCATCCAGACTATTGAATGTTTATGGAAGCACGCTTCGTTAGTTTTTTTCAGTTTTCTTTTTAGATTTAGTACCCGAACTCTTAGATTTAGTGCTACTCGTTTTCGACTTGCTCGTTTTACGAGTTGATTTGCTAGATGGTGCTTTGTTAGCTAATAATTCGAGTGCTTTCTCCAAAGTGATGCTTTCTACAGTTTCACCTTCTGGAATACTGACGTTGGTTTTCCCGTGCTTAATATAAGCTCCATATGGACCATCATAGATATTCACAGGTTCGGAACTGTCTGGATGAGAACCCAGTTCCCGCAATGCTTTTTTAGATTTGCTTCTGCTACCGCGTCCTTTTTTAGGTTCGGATAACAACTCTAATGCTCTCTCTAAGGAGACACTCAATACATCATCACCTGCTTTTAAAGAACGGTAGTCCTTACCTTCTTTAGCATTATGAACGACGTAAGGTCCGAAGCGTCCCAGATTTGCTTGGATGCTAGCGCCAGTTTCTGGATGTTGTCCTAACTTTCTCGGAAGTGATAAAAGACCAACAGCCGTTTCTACTGTTACATCTTCTGGCTTTACGCCTTTAGGTAAGGAAGCTTGTTTTGGTTTGGGATTTTCTTCGGACTTTTCACCTAACTGTACGTAGGGACCATAAGGACCAATCAACATGAAAATTGGTTGTGCAGTCTCTGGATGAATACCTACTTGGTCGGGGCCTTCTGTTTTTTGTTTGAGAAGTTTCTCCACTTTTTCCGGGTCGAGATCTGCCGGAGTTAAGTCTTTAGGAATAGAAGCTGTAACTACATCATCCCCATTTTCGGCTTCCAGATAAGCACCAAATTTACCAATGCGGATTTTGACATCTGGGATGTTCAAGTCCACAGTTCTGGATGTATTGGTATCAATTTGGCTTTCTCTTTCCTTAATTAAAGTATCCAAGCCTTTTTCGCCGAGATAAAATTTTTCCAGGTAAGGCAACCATTCAGCTTCCCCAGTCGAAATATCGTCGAGGGTTTGCTCCATTTTCGAGGTAAAACTCGGATCTACAATGTCCGAGAAGTGCGTTTCCAGCAACTTAGTGACGGCAAAAGCCGTAAATGTGGGAACCAAAGCATTTTTTGTTAATTGAGAGTACCCTTTATCGACAATAGTACCAATAATGCTGGCGTAGGTACTGGGGCGACCAATTCCTTCACTTTCTAGGGTTTTTACTAAAGTAGCTTCAGTAAACCTGGCAGGAGGTTGGGTTTCATGACCGATAGTTTCAAGGGTTTTGCAGTTTGGATTATCGCCGACTTTGAGGTCGGGTAAAATTACTTCCTTATCTTCCAATGCTGCTTCTGGATCGTCCGAACCTTCCACATAGGCCCGTAAAAACCCTGGAAAATCAATTCGCTTACCCGAAGATCTAAAACCCGCATCCTCTACCTGTAAATGCATAGTGATTTGGGTTTGTTTCGCATCCGCCATTTGACAAGCCACCGTACGCTTCCAAATTAAATCGTACAATTGCAGTTCCCTACCGCTCAAACCAGTATCCTGAGGGGTGCGGAAGCTACTTCCAGCCGGACGAATTGCCTCGTGTGCTTCTTGTGCACCTTTAGATTTGGTTGTGTATTTTCGGGGTTGGGGAGACAAAAAATCTTTGCCGTAAAGGGTTTCTACGCAGTTTCTAGCTGCAGTCACTGCTTGTTCCGATAAATGCACCGAGTCGGTACGCATATAGGTAATGTAACCTTGTTCGTAAAGATTTTGAGCAACCCGCATTGTATCCCGTGCAGAAAGCCGCAATTTACGGTTAGATTCCTGTTGCAAAGTAGAAGTAGTAAAGGGAGGTGCGGGTTTGCGGGTTACTGGACGTTCCTCAAGGTTTGTAACCTTCCAAGTTTTATCAGTTAACCGTTCTTTAAGAGCTTCGGCTTCGGACTCATTGAGTAGAACAACTTTACGGCCTATGGCAATTTGCCCGGTATCAGGATCGAAGTCGCTACCAGTAGCTAGCTTAGTCCCCCCCAAAGTTACCAAAACCGAATTAAATGATTGCTCTTTATTTCCTTTATTAGATGGAGGAATTAAAGTCGCTTTCAAGTCCCAATAGCTACCTTGATTAAAAGCACGACGTTCCCGTTCTCTTTGTACCAATAACCGCACGGCTACAGACTGAACTCTTCCGGCTGATAAACCCCAAGCAATTTTTTTCCATAATAAAGGTGAGAGAGTGTAACCTACGAGTCGGTCTAAAATTCGTCGCGTTTCTTGAGCGCGAACTAATTGTTCATCTACATTGCGGGTATTTTTCAGCGCTTTTTTTATTGCTTCAGAGGTAATCTCATGAAATACCATCCGCTTTGTCGGAACTTTTGGCTTCAGCAATTGGTATAAATGCCAGCTGATACTTTCCCCTTCGCGGTCTTCGTCAGTTGCCAAAATCAGTTCAGTTGCTTCTTTTAGCGCTTCTTTGAGCTGGGTGACGACTTGCTTTTTGCTTTTGGGAACTACGTATAACGGTTCAAAATTAGCTTCTACGTTCACTCCCAATTGTGCCCATTGCTCTCCTTTGACAGCGGCGGGAATTTCACTAGCTGACTGTGGTAAGTCACGTACATGACCCATAGAAGCCTCTACTCGATAATTTGATGGTAAGTAGTTACGAATAGTTTTAGCTTTGGTCGGAGATTCGACAATAACGAGAGTTGACATGGAAATTTAAAGAAAAAATAGCTGCTAAGCTAAATAGTCAAAGTGGGACAATCGACTGTTAATGTCAAGATAAAATTTCACTCAACATGAAATGTAATCAATGTTACATTTTTCCATCCCTTGGCTTTATTTAAAGCCGGTTCCGTTAGCCATCCAAGGCAGGGGCGGGTTTAGTCAGAACTGCTGATTCCGGATACATCATGAGTTAACCTGCTGTAAAGTCTGCCCATTTTTTGGCAGAAGTTATAATCCTTTTTCTGCCAAGTTTTTTTAAGCCCCGAACTCTTGCAAAAGGCGATCGAAACGCCTCTCAAAGGCAAGAGATTTAAATCGAGTTGTCAAGGAAACCAGTCCTGTTCAATCTTTAACTTATCTTGGACATAATTGGCGACTAACATTTGTATTCACTGCTGTTTTAGGTGATGAAAATGAAGACGATTGGGAATAGGTTGAGGTCTGACATACAATGATTGTCAGGTCTTTTGACAAGCCTATTTTACAATTTTTCACATTTTGCTGTTTTTTTGTTAATATTTAGTATTGTGCCAAAATAAAATTTAAATAAGTACCGTATTCATTCCTGATTATTTAACCCCTGATTTAACTCCAATAATGAGTAAAAATCATTAAGCCAGTTCATTCATCAAGGTGACCTATTTTAAAACAATTCAAGTAAACAGAAGGTCAAAAGCTCGTTAGCTGTTAGGTGCAGTTAATTTTCTTCAGCTTGAGAAATCTAGAAGTGAGCGGATACAATTACCATATTGGGGGAAATAGGTAATGGCATATATAGTAATAATTGCTACTACGTTATTTTACTGGCTGCGTATAGCATATAAGGAATATAGTTTTATTTTTTCCCGAAGGGAAAATAAATACTACGAAGGACGACACGAATTCCAATAACACGGGGCTTACCCAGAGAAAACATGATTACAGTACAGTCATTACGGCTCTTCAGTTGTGAGGTAGCTAAATCATCCAATAACAATCAGTGAAACACTTATTGTGTAAAGACTTAGAACCTTTTAACACAGCATTATTTGCTCCTAAAGTCTTTTTTTGCCCTACTGCCGACTGCCGACTGCCGACTGCCTTTATAACTACTGTGCACGTTAACATATCAGATACTGAAGAACCATTATTACAATCCAAATTATTGGAAAATCATTCCGATTGCATAGGTGAGTGTGACAAAAGTGCGAAATGACTGTTGTAGTTGGAAAATTTAATTTATTGACTGTTTTTCAACATCACCTGATTGCTGTTGACCTGTCGGAATATTGAAAAAAACTGTTTACATTGACTTAATTTACAAGCTGGATATTCCCGGCTTTAGTCGGTAATGCATTGCTCCAAAGCCCAGTTCAGTTTGTATATTGAACTGCCACCCCCAAGATACAGGATAAATTTTCCTGCGCTCAGCAAGTGCTGCTTTGAGCTATTGAATCTGAGATAAATATTTTTCAAATTTCAGTTCATCTATTACATTAAGCAAGTTAGCTATCAAGAAATCAATTGAATTAGACTATCAAGAAGATAGTAAAATCTGATGCTTGTTTTCGTATAATGTATTCAGCGAAAAAAAATCTAGATTCTTTCTATTAAAAATAAGCCAAGCAAGCAAAAAAATTGTGGTAGGATAATGCAGGAGAAGTACGTTCGGTGGTTCTGTTCTTGTTATTAAGTAAATGTCACAAGCAGCTCTCCGTATGTTGCCTCTACACGGTTGGATTTTGGAGAGTCTCATGTCAATCTACGTTGGAAATTTATCCTACGATGTCACCCAGGATGACCTTAAAGCTGTATTTAACGAGTATGGTGGTGTAAAGCGCGTTCAATTACCTACTGATAGGGAAACTGGCAGACCGCGAGGTTTTGGTTTTGTAGAAATGGAATCAGAAGATACTGAAGATAAAGCAATTGAGGCCCTCGACGGTGCTGAGTGGATGGGTCGTGTAATGAAAGTTAATAAAGCAAGACCAAAGGAAGATAAAGGTGGGCGCTCTGGTGGTGCTAAAAACCTTGGTAATAGGTAATAAAAATAATAACTACTAAGTATTATTGAGCTTTAAGCAAATATCACAATTCCTTCCTTGTTTTAATGATGGTGTGAATTGCGATAAATTAGAAAATATTTAGAGTTTTGACCTAGGTACTGTTTTAGTGGACAAGACTTCACAGTTGTAGACAGTTGTCAGCATTTTTTCACGTATTTTATGCTTAGTTTTTGCTAAAATTAGAAAGTTAGCGAGTAATCTCTTGGTGAATACGCGAAAACCAAGCAATTGTCAAGAGCCTCAAAGACCCCCGGCATAAAGCCGGGAGCTTCCAGACAAGTTCGGGAGACTCTAGTTGACCAGACTCAGTACCCTTGGGTACTACGTTTAGAGTAAGAGTTAAAGTATGGCGCATCCGCGCCACGCAAGCAACATGCCAGGAAATGCGTAGCCAGTTTCCTGCTCTATAACCGGGTGGTTAAACAGGTCTATGGGTTAAGCCAGTGCTGCTTGGATAGTTACCGACTCTAAATAAAGTCGTCGGCTAACTTTACCATTAGTGCGGGTAATCACCCATCTGAAAGCGACAAGGTACTTAAAAGTACCTTGTCGCTTTCATCTCCCACATTCTATGTGGGAGTTTCCAGCTTCTCACATTTTCTATGAAGCAAGAATCCCACTTATTCTATGTGTGGGAGTGTCAACTTATTTACTTGCAATACGCTGTAAGTTATTCGCTGATTGTAGCAAAAGTAGTGTTTGGGACGAACCCAACATTTTGATCTAAACGCTTCATTCGCTTTATTCGCTGTATATTTTGTGAATTTTTATTGGTATGACGATGCGCTGCAAAAGCCTAAGAAACATTAGGTTAGAATTTTGACTAAAAAAATTGGTCGGCTATTTTCTTTGAAAATACTTAACGCGTAAGTTTTCCTCGAAGTAAAAAATCGGTCACATACGCCTAAAATAAGCCATTTAAAAGAGTTTAGCAAGATTCTTTCCTCAAAGGCTCTATATCAGTTACGATTCTGCTATTACTTTACCCAGCCTATAATTATCGCGGGGAGTAATTCTGATCGCAACAAATGTAGCCCGATTTTTTGACTTACTGAATTTAAACATTGAATTTGCCCATCCGTCACAGGTTTTTGGTGAATTTTTAGTAAAAAACAATAGAATTAACACAGCTATTTCAACTACCTCAATAGATTTCATTTCCCGCGCGCCACGCCACGATATCAGTTAGTTAGCAACAAAGCCAAGCGCTGCTTGCTTGCTTCACTTTCACTCGTCATTGTTCACTGCATTTCATTTCTCCTCCTCCGTCCGCCCGCCCGCCCGCCGCTCAGCGCGCGCGCCCAGCCAGCTCGGTGGTGACTGCTGTGTGTGAGGCCAGCTGTGAGCTCCGCTCTCGCGCTCCTCCGAGTAATTGGTGCGCGCGAGCTTGTAAGCAGA
>JBCBQE010000109.1:0-11834 GCA_039820385.1 Cyanobacteria bacterium J06635_10 | reverse complement strand
GTATCTTAATGCATAATTAAAAAAAAATTGTTAAAAAGTATATAGCACTTCTAAATAATTCATGAGAATTGAGAAAGCGGATTTTTGACAAATATCCGCTTTTTAGCAAACTCATATCTTGTAGATTAGATTAGAATGCCGTGAGAAAAACCATTTAATCTTTAATTAATGCGCCATCACAGGTAATCGACTATGCAGTTACCTATAAAAATTAATGATTTAAAAGCAGCTTTTATCAATAACTCTAATAATAGTGAGTGCATTTATTATTTGGACACCACAACTGGCAAAATTATACTAGAAAACGGCGATGCCGATCCGATGGATATTAATGGTGGTTTTCTGTATTTGGATGGTTACTGCATAGAAGATTTTCCCGATCGCAATAGATTTATTCGATTACCATCTAATGATGAACGGGATGATTGCGATGATATGCAAGCATTTATCGCTACAATTCAAAGCAGATGGCTTCGCAATAGGCTAGAAAATATAATCGATAGTTATAAGGCATTTCAACGTTTTCAAGATATTTTACGACGAGAAGCAGATAAAGACGAGTTGTGGGATTTCAGAAGTCAACAGCTTGAAAAATCTCTATTGCAATGGTTAGACTCGCAAGGAGTAGAGATGGATCTTTGGGATGGGGGAAGTGTTGCTGGAGTTAGGAGTTAGGAGTTAGGAGTTGTAGAGACGGGGCGCAGTGCTACGTCTGTTATTGAGTTGGGATCTCGCGGAGTTAGGAATTCAAAGTTATTTAACCTTACTAATTGATAACTGATAATTGATAATTGATAATTTTTATTAAGGGTAAACTCCGGGTGTTTTGAGGATTTCTCGTTGAGATGAGGTTAAATCTCCAAAATCATCGGGATCGTAGTAAAGTCTGTGCCATGCATATGAACTAGGAGAATATTTATAAAATAATGTGCGGCGCTCGTTTTTTCCTCGCCAAGGAAGAGTACCGTGAGTCAGAGCTTCAGTAAATATAATGGCATTTCCTGCATTCACAGTAACTGATTTAACTCCACGATTGAGAAACTCTAAATCGATCCATTCTTGGGGACAAGGTAAATTACTTTTATGGCTACCGGGGATACAAGCGAATCCTCCATCACCAGGATTTACGTCGTTTAATTCGTAAGCAACGGCGAGTAAGCCATTGTAAATTCTACCATTTCGGAATGAGTAATACTGAGTTGGGTCATAGGGTGTTCCGCCACCGTGTAAATGACAGCCTATGGGGCCTAAACCTTCACGAATAATGTGAAGATAATCATGATCTAAGCGAAATTTTCCTCCTAGCAATTCAGATAAATAAGGAGTTATCTGGGGATTATCAATTAAGTTTCGTAAAGGTTTCCCCCATGAAAGCAAACTATCAAACCGCAACTTAGAGGCTTTGGGTTGATTTTTGAGTGCAACCTGCTTATCTACTAATTCCCTCAAGATAGCAATTTCTTCGTTGCTAAGAACATTCTCAACAACTAAGAATCCTTGTAAGTCAAATAAATATCGTTCAAATTCGTTCATATATTAGGGCATTGGGCATTGGGCATTGGGTATTGGGTATTGGGTATGAGAAAATATTCTTAACAACTAACAACTAACAACTAACTCCTTTTTGATAATTGATAACTGCTCCAAAGCGCGATCGCGATATTTTCCATAACGTTCGCGTTTGTTCTTTATTTTTACTCCTAAGTCCGGCAAAATACCGAAGTTGGGAGGCATTGGTTGGAAGTGTTTGGGAGAGGCGGAACTGATAAAGTCAAATAAGGCTCCCATCATGGTTGTGTTTGGCATGGTTAAGGGTTCTTTTCCTAAAGCGATTCGAGCGGCATTAGTTCCTGCTAACCATCCTCCGGCGGATGCAGCGGTGTATCCTTCGGTACCAATCAATTGTCCGGCAGCAAGTAAGGTGGGACGAGATTTAAATTGCAATGTGGGATACATTAATTGGGGAGCGTTAATAAAGGTATTGCGATGCATTACTCCCAATCGCACAAATTCGGCATTTTCTAAGCCGGGAATCATCTGGAATATCCGTTTTTGTTCTCCCCAGCGTAAGTTTGTTTGAAAGCCTACCATGTTCCACAGTTTCCCGGCTTTGTCTTCTTGACGCAATTGAACGACGGCGTAAGGACGTTCTTTTTTTACTTCCTCTTCACTAACAGGGGGTTCCCCATCGTTTTGTGGATTTTCACCCCATCCGGTAGTTGAAGGAGGAGTCAAACCTACGGGCTTGAGGGGGCCATAACGCATGGTATCTTCGCCGCGTTGTGCTTGTTCTTCGATGGGTAAACAAGCTTCAAAAAATTTGGCGTTTTCTCTTTCAAAGCCTTTTAATTCAACTTGTTCGGCTTGACGCAATTCCTCCCAAAATTTGAGATACTGCTCTTTATTCATGGGACAATTGAGGTAAGCTGCTTCACCTTTGTCGTACCGCGATGCCATGAAAGCAATATCGTGATTAATGGATTCTCCTACAATTATCGGACTAGCAGCATCAAAAAAGCTGAGATATTCCATCCCGGTGAAGCGATTTAAGTCTTCTGCTAAATCGGGACTAGTTAAAGGACCAGTTGCTAAAACTACAATACCTTCCGGAATTTCTCGTAATTCTTCCCGGCGAAAGTCAATCAAAGGATGGCTGCTAAGAGTTTCTGTCAAATCTTGACTAAAGACACCTCGATCGACTGCTAACGCTCCACCTGCGGGAACTTTATGTTCGTCAGCTTTAGAAATAACGATAGAATCGAGACGGCGTAACTCTTCATGGAGTAAACCAGCAGCGCGATCGCTTGCCATTGCTCCGAAGGAATTGCTACATACTAATTCTGCTAAATGTTCCGTATGATGTGCACCTCCGAAGCGTTTGGGGCGCATTTCATAAAAAATTACTGGAATTCCAGCCATTGCTATTTGCCATGCTGCTTCTGTGCCAGCTAATCCACCACCAATTACTATTATCGGTTGTTGTGACTGATTCATATTTGAGATTTGAGATTTTAGATTATTGTGAAATGTTAATTGCTCTAGGGTCGAATTGATATAATTCGTAAAATTAATTCGTGAGTTGTAGTTAGAACTTATATTATTGATGATAGCTGTGTGATAAGTTTGTTGTGATTTTTGTTCGAGGCAAATTCTCATCAACCGTTAAACCAGGGTGTTTGTTACCTATGAAAACCTTGCAAGTAAATCGCTTGTGTGAGATTATTCACGTTGAACTACTTCCTAAACTGCAAATAGAAAGCGTTAATCCTCACGATCCGATAAAAGTTCGTCATATACCTGAGCCTTGGGTTTTTATTGGTACGGGGAATTACGCCGCAGTAGTTTATCATCCCGATTTTCCGGATGTCGTTGTAAAGATTTATGCACCGGGAAGGCCTGGTTTTGAGGAAGAAGTAGAAGTTTACAAGCGTTTGGGTAAGCATCCTGCTTTCTCTGAATGTTTCTTGGCTGAAGACGGTTTTTTAATTTTGAAACGGCTCCATGGAGTTACTTTATGGGATTGCATTCGTCTAGGTATGCGTATCCCCAAAAAAGTTATACAAGATATCGATCGAGCTCTAGATTACGCTCGAAGTCGCCAGCTTTTTCCTCAGGATATTCACGCACGTAATGTGATGATGTACGATGGTAGAGGATTAGTTGTAGATATTTCAGATTTTCTGCAAACAGAAAAATGTTCTAAGTGGGATAATTTTAAAAAAGCATATTATTGGGTATATCTCCCCTTTATTTACCCGACAAAGCTACCTGTACCGCTTTCTTTGTTGAATGTTATCCGTAAGGGTTATCGTTTTATTTCTTCTTTGATAAACAAGGTGATGGGGAAGAGGTAAGGGGTAAGGAGTTAGGGGTAAGGAGTTAGGGGTAAGGATTTAGGGGTAAGGATTTAGGGGTAATTGCGATGGCGATTATATAGTAAGTAATTAGCCCGACTTGATATAAGTGATGGAGACGTAGCACTGCTACGTCTCTACATTGGTGGTTTGTGACAATTATTTGTTTTTGATTTTAATTTTTCCAGTTTGTCAGGAATTCTTGACCTTTTTGTTGTCCATGTTTAAATACATGTAATAAACCATCTGAAGTTGCATTTGTAAAATCGACTCCCATTTCTTTTAGGTCTATATCTGGTTTAATGATATGAATCGAAAACCCTTGATAAGTTGTGGGAATTACTGTTTTACCAAACATATCTCGATAAAGTATACCCGGTTCGTTACTAATGGCGATAACTTCTTTATATCCAGCATCAATCATTTCGATGGCGGGGCATAAACAGGTATAGGAAGCATCAATATAAGGCTTGCCTTTTATCCAAGCAGGAATATCCCAAGCATGAAGCATTCTCGAAGTTGCATAAGCGATTTCATCAAAGTTGTTTTTATCAATATTTAAATCATGTTTTCGAGTACTAAATAATACCGATCGCAAATTATCATCTACCCAACTACGATCTTTTTTCGCTGCTGATATTAATAACTTTCTTCCCAAACGTCGAGCTTTTTCAGTTTGAGTTTGACTTGCCGCTTCTTTCGTTACCACAGCAGTGGTTGCAACTAAATATTCTGGGGTTTCTGGTGCTAATAATTTATCTAATGGTGGATTAAAAAATTTAATTCCACCCATGGAAACCTGACTCATTCCCATGTTGGGTTTTTGTAATTCTTGCATTCCCGTTAACCAATAATTTACTCCTAATTCAGTAACTTTACCAATTGCTGCCCAAGCTGTAGGAATAACCGATGAAGATGCAGCAGCATAACCATCAGCACGAATTCCCACTGATTCCAATGCAGTTAATACACCATGTGTGAATGCACCTTTGAAACTACCAGATGCAGAGGCGATCGCTAATGATTTATTTTGCATAGTATAGTTTTCTTATTACAAATATTTTGAGTTATCCCGCGCTTATATGGAGACGTAGCAGTGCTACGTCTCTACACTGTTGATTCGTAGATAAAGAGGGTTTGTGCTATGATTTTTGTTTGCGTTGAACCATCCTCATCAATACGCGTCTGAATTGTTCCATTTCTTCAGCACTAAGTTCTGTTTTTTGCCATGAAGGGCGCTGCATTAATCGTTCAAACCAGTCATTTAGATTGGGATAATTACTTAAGTTAATTCCTAAATGCAGAAAAAAGGAAATATCTGTAGCAGCAACAATATCGGCCAAACTTAAATTATCTCTACCAAAATAAGAGTTATCTTGCAAAATATCGCTGAAAAATCCGAATACTTTTTCAATCTGTTGTTTGGCTTCAGTAAATTTTGGTGAATCTTGATTTTCCAACATTAGAGGTAGTAATTTCGGAAGTAATTCATTTGTAGAAACCATTTGCACCATTCTTACTGTTGCTAAAGCTTGAGTCTCTTTCGGTAACAGTGCCGGAGTCGGATATTTTGTTTCTAAATATTCTAAAATAGCAATGGATTCTACCATCCTAAATCCATTATCAATTATTACCGGAACGTGATGAAAAGGATTAATTTCTAAATACTCTGGCTGAAATTGATCGCCATTTAATTTCATCAGAATTGGTTCAAATTCAATATCCTTTTCTAGCAAACCTCGCCATACGCGACGAGCCATAGGGGAACGAGGATTGTAGTAAAATTTGAGCATGATATTTTCCTTTTAAGTTTGTAGTAGGGCTGTCTTCACCGGTTTGCATACAAATTCAACACAAAAGTACCCGCAGGAGTTTTGCGAAATTCTTTAATTACAGACAACATTTTCGATGGTAATTCTTGCGATTTAGAAGATTTTGTGGGATGTTGTTCTGGACTCAAGATTGGTGCAGCAAGGGAAGCAAATGCAATATCAGCGACAGAAATTTTATCACCTACTAAGTATTTGCGATCGCCTGCTAATAACCTGCTTACTTTTTCAAAAATACTTTTGATTTCTTCGTAAGCTTGCCCTGCTGATTCAGCGTTAATATTATATTTTTTATTAGTAATTGAACGCATTGGTGGGAAAACCAAAGGAAATAATAACTTTTCGACAATAGGTACATTTTGACACCATTTTTCTTGCATTAAATTAGAATTATTCATTACATAAAAATAACCCCACTGTCTAATTGCTGGAGCTAGTTTTTCGTCAAATAGTTCTTCTAATTTTTCAACTTTTTGATATTCCTCGGGATTAAGTGGATATAGTTTTGCTTCATTAGGAGCAATTGAATCCAAGTATTTTAAAATATCAGTTGAATCGGTAAAAGTTCCATCTTCAGTTACCAGCACTGGAACAGATTTACCGCCGACTTTTGTTGTTGCAAATCTATGAAAAGGCGGCATATGTGCCTCTTCTACATAAGGTAATTTCAAAATATCAAGTACCCATCTTACTTTCTCGCAATAATGACTAACAGGAATGGTTATTAAGCGGAATGCTTTCTGTTGAGTTTGCACTTTAAATACCTTGTTTTACAATCTGAAATTACGAATATTTCTGTAATAATTCTTGTGGTTGGCAAGGGAAATGATACTAATTTCGGTGTTTTGGAACCCCACCCCTAGCCCCTCCCCATATGATAGGGAGGGGAATTTTGGAATTATTCTCCTACAACAATCCTTTAGAAGGTAGGGGAATAAAAGGGCTTCTTATAATGTTGAAATATTGAAATTGGGAAGGGAGATAGAAAAAGACCGAACGGTTTGTTTTGACTCAAAAAAATATCTGTTTGAATTTCAGCGATCGAAACATTATTACATCTGCAACTCATTCTTGATATAACTATTCAAATGCGCGATCGCTCTCTCTAAATGAGTAGAATCATCATACAATTTGCTCATCATTACTGCACCTTCAAGTAAGGAAATCATCACGCTTGCAACTTCATCTGCATTGACAAAGGATCGAATTTCACCCCTAGCAATTCCTTTTTGAATCACCTTGCAAACCATGTTTCGCCAAGAATCCATCGCTGTTTGAGCGCGTTGTCGTAACATCGGATGAGCATCATCGCTTTCAACCGCAGCATTCATCAAGGGGCATCCTCCCTCAATCGCTGGATTCTCAACATTGGCGCTAAATACGCTAATAATAGCTTGCAAGCGTTCAACTGCATGACGTTTATTTTTCAATGCATCTCCATAACGCTGCTTAATAAGATCGATCGCATAATCAAATGCTTGTAATGCTAATTCATCTTTACTTTGAAAATGGTTATAAATACCCCCCTTTTTTAATCCCGTTACTCGCATGATGTCTGAAATAGACGCACCAGCATACCCCTGAGTATTAAACAGTGCGGCAGCTTGGTGTAATATTCTTTCTTTTGTTTCTTTGCCTTTAGACATCAACACGCTTCAGACCGATTGGTCGTTTTTAGTTTACAGGATGGAGATTTTTAGGTCAATAGGTACAGGAGAAAATAATTACTGGCATATTTTGCTCCTAGGGGCACGTGACACTTTGACTGATTATCAACGTAGCAATAATGCTTGTGGTGTTCCCTAAAAGCGTGAATTCTTATATTTTATGATGAAAATTCATGAAAATTTCACATAAGCTTTATATGGCGAGTTTGGCTATATCGATGGTGAATCTTTTGAGCCGCTTTCATGAGTGCGATAAGCCTCCGGCATGGGGCGAGCGATCGCCTTTTTGTTGGCTTTAGCATCTATTGTTTACAGTAATTTTATTCAACGTCAAGATTAAATTATTCTTCAGTAGCTACACGTAAATTAGTTATTATTACTTATTGAACGCATATGTAAAAAAAAAGTTACTTTAAGATGAGTGTTTACAAAAGGTCACAAAATATCAATGTGGATTTGAGAGAGAAATATCAACGTATTGTTCGGTTTTACTTACTTAAACCTAAACTTATTTATCAGTAATATTATTCGTAAATAGAGTAACTTATATAACTTATTGTCTGCTCAAAGATTAAAATCAATACCTAACCCCCTATCCCCCAACCCCTCAATTTTCTCTGTTTACGGCTTAAATATGTTAAATACAAGATTACAATCTCTAAAATGCCGTGACGCACCATCGGAATTTGTTTCATATTTGGTGCTCATTCAAAATTTGCGGAAAGTAATCGGGTTTTTGAATAAACAATGGTGCCCTGCGGCATTATCACAATAGTAATCTTTGAATCAAATTATCTGGAGCTTTAACACACCCTACAAATTCAATCAAGTAAACTTCAAAAATGTTTAATGCACTACCACCCCCAAAGTCAATTAACAAAACATCTTTAGAAATAACTGCATCGCCTCAGTTTACTCTTTGGCTTGCCCAACAAAAACTCAGTCTCGCTTTTACGACTTATCAAACCAACCGATTGTTATTTGTCGGCACTCTTGCAGGAAGGCTAAAAATCCAGGAGCGGCTATTTGACAAGCCGATGGGATTATATGCGGCAGGGGAACAACTCTATATGAGTACCCGTTACCAGTTGTGGAAGTTTGAGAATTTGTTGGAGACTGGAGAAATATATGGAGAGTGCGATTGCCTATACACTCCCCGCATTGCCTACACTACAGGAGATGTCAATATCCATGATGTGGTATTAAATAATTCACAAAATGTGATTTTTGTCAATACTGATTTTAGGGCTACTCTCGATCCAAAATACAATTTCGTTCCTCTGTGGCAACCCCCATTTATCGATAAACTGGTTGCTCCCAGATCGCTGTCACCTCAACGGTTTGGCGATGGTGGAGGGGAAACCGGCATATGTAACCGCTTGTAGTGCAACTAATACAGGGGCAGGTTGGCGGAATCATCGCCGGGATGGAGGGGTTGTTATTAGTATCGAGGAAAATGAAATTGTCGCCACAGGGTTATCCATGCCCCATTCTCCGAGATGGTATAAGGGGAAATTGTGGCTGTTGAATTCGGGAACGGGAGAATTCGGATATATTGATAATCATAAATTTGTGCCGATAGCTTTTTGTCCGGGATTTGTCAGAGGGTTGGCGTTTTGGGAAGATTTTGCAGTGGTGGGGTTATCACAGCTGCGTTCATCTTGTGTTACTGGATTAACCCTCGAAGAGCGTCTTAAATCAGAGGGAAATAAGGCTCATTGTGGGTTGATGGTGATTAACTTAAACAGTGGAGAAATTACTCACTGGTTGCATATTGGACAGATTATTGAAGAATTGTTTGATGTTGTAGTTTTACCTAATGTTCGTCAACCTCAAGCTTTGGGTTTACAAGAAGAGGATGTACAACGTCTGGTGAGATTTCCTAATTCTGGGGGGATTATCACTACAAAACCGACTGTGAAACGACCGAGTGTTGGTGAAGCTGCACCTGTGGGGGGTTTACCCAGTACACAACAGTCTCAAGTCGCAGTTAAATTCCAACGAGTTTATCACCTCAACGGTAGTAATGCTTTAGAGTACGATGCCCTTACCTATCCGAGTTTACAAAAAACTTGGCAAAAACAACCACCACAAGGAGAATTATTCGGAATTTCTGCTGTAGTAGCGGGTTCTTTAGTAGGATTTGCGATAAGCCTGCATAGCATGCGCTTCGCGATAAGCCCTTCGGGCATGTGCTTTGCAATCGCCTCTAATGTGAGTTCCCAAACTGCGAAAATTATTTCTCTGCTGGTATTACCGGAATTCCGCAGACAGGGAATAGGTACAAAATTATTGGTTTATCTGGAAAAAGAACTGAAAAAACAGGGTACTCAAGAGTTAACTCTCACTTATGAAAGTAGTCATCTGACACGGGTAGCTTTAGAAAAAATACTCAAAAAATTAGAGTGGCGATCGCCAATTGGAGGAGAATTTCGTCAAACTGGTAAATTGTTTTACTAGTATTATTTTTCATTAGAATTGAAGGGTTTTGTTTGTCTTGCGACGTAATGTAGAGACGTTATATATAACGTCTCTACACAATTTCTGGGAAAACCCAACCACCCAGAATTTATGAAATAGACTACTAGGATAATTTAGCGATTTTCCTTAAAATACCTTTCTCAACTCAACCTATAAACTATTGCAGTTATAGTTTTAAGTAAAACTATATTAAAGATAAATAATACGTATAAACATGACTAATAGCAAGCAAGTCTTATGGTTACAAGTTTGCGGTTTGGCTTTGGTACAGGGTGCAATTACACTTAGCTGGGTAATTTACAATTTTTACTTGGCTAAGTTATTAGTGCAATTCGGTTTTCCTAAGTCTTTGGCGGTAAGTCTGCTAGTTTTAGAAAATGCTTTAGCTGTATTTATGGAACCTTTGATGGGTTCCCTCTCCGATACAAAACAACGTTGGTTTGCTAGCCGTTTCCCTTTTATTACTATCGGAGTGCTGCTTTCTTCAGCTTTGTTTATTGCTATTCCGTGTGTGGCAACCTTTGTTCCACCGACAACAGTTCTAAAATATATTTTGCCAGTATTAGTAGTGACTTGGGCTTTGGCAATGACTGTATTTCGCAGCCCTGTATTGTCTCTCCTAGGGCGATATGCATTACCAAAAAGTTTACCAATGGCTGCTAGTGTCTTAACTTTAATTGGTGGAACAATTGGTTCTTTTAGATTTGCTGCTAACGATTTACTTCTTGGTTTAGGCCCGGTTTTTACTTTTGTATTTGGTTCTTTTGTATTATTAGGTTCGGCAGCGATATTAAGATTTATTCATCCTCCTGAGATTGTATCAGACGAACCAGTTGATAAACATCAAGCGCAATCACCTCCACCAATATCTATTCCGGCGCTGGGTTCAATTTTTGTTTTAGGTGGTAGTTTCGCTTGGGGTTATCGTTTGTTATTTGATGGAGTCGGTAAATTTTTGAAGCTTCAGTTAAATAGCGATGATGTCCAATTGCAGATGGTGATATTCGGTATTGCTGGGGCTATTGCGGCTTTACCTGCTGGTGTGATTGCCAAAAAGGTTGGTAATCGTAACGCCATGCTTGGTGGTATGAGTGTAGCTATCTTATTAATGTTATTGTTACCCTCCCTTGGCGCAAACATCATAATTCTTGCTGCTTTAGCAATTAGCATCAGCTTCGTTGTCAACGGTACAATTCCCTTCGCTTTAGAAATGGTACCCCCCCATCGTGGAGGTTTGGGTATAGGAATGTATTTTGGTGGTGTTGGCTTAGCTATGAGTATTTTTGGTTCGGTATTTAGTCAACCCCAAGGAATTGCACCAGAATTCGCTGCTTTCATGAGTGCGATCGCCTTTTTGTTGGCTTTAGGATCTATTGTTTTCAGTAATTTTACTCAACGTCAAAATTAAATTATTCTTCAGTAGCTACACGTAAATTAGTTATTATTACTCATTAAATAATATAATAAAAAAGTTACTCTAGATATGAAATTTACAAAAAGTCACAAAATTTTAATGTGGATTTGAGAGAGAAATATCAACGTATTGTTCGGTTTTACTTACTTAAACCCAAACTTAGTTATAAGTAATATTATTAGTCAATAGAGTAACTTATATAACTTATTATCGGATCGAAGATTAAAATCGATACCTAACCCCCTACCCCCCAACACTTGGGAGGTAAGGGGGAAAATTAAGCCTTAATTTTCTCTGTTTACGGCTAAAATATCTTAAATAAAAGATTACAATCTCTAAAATGCCGTGACGCATCATCGGAATTTGTATCATATTTGGTGCTCATTCAAAATTTGCGGAAATTAATCGGGTTTTGAATAAAAAATGGTGCCCTGCGGCAATATCACAATGGTAATCTTCTAATCAAATTATCTAGAGCCGTAGCACACCCTACAAATTCAATCATGATCCTTATGGTGCCTATTTAAAATTTGGGGAAATTAATCGGGTTTTTGAATAAACAATGATGCGTTACTTAGTAAATTGTAGG
>JBCBQE010000108.1:0-11839 GCA_039820385.1 Cyanobacteria bacterium J06635_10 | reverse complement strand
AAAGCCTCTCCCCCTCAAGAGGGGAGAGGTTTGGAGAGGGGTTGCAATGTTGTATTTTACTCTTCTCGTTAACTGCTATATAGAATATTACTGCAAAAATCTCTTCTGACCTATGACTTTGGAATCCCAGACTGAAAAAGATAAATCACAAGCAAGTAGCAATACAAAGGAAATAGAGAACGAAAAGATTCTATGTCCTCATTGTAAGCGCACGGCTACCAATGGCATTAAATGTAAAGGAATTTGTGTGGCTGAGAGTGACTATTAATCAATGAGTTGTAGAGACGTAGCACTGCTACGTCTCTTATTGAGTTAGGAGTTAGGAATAATAACATAAAACGTTCGACTATATAATAAGCAATTAGCCAGACTTGATATAATTCAAAAAATAGAGACGCAATGTATTGCGTCTCTACATTCTTTTCCACCTATCATTTAATCAAGTCTTATACTTTGAGGGCTTCAGCTTTTTTCACGGGTACATAAGGTTTTTCTGCACCTTGTGCTAAATACTCTTCAAGCTGAGATTCGATTTGAGAGCGAACAATTTGACGGTATTCAAGAAAGTGTTCGTTGTGAGCGCAGGAGGATAAATAATGTTCCAATACTGCGGGATTATGCTTAAGAATACTGAATAAATGATGCCAGAATTTCCAGCGAGTTTCCCGTTTAATACCTTGTCGCCAAACAATTGTTGCAAATGCTTTTACAATCTTCCATTCGGGTGTTTTAGCAGGTGCTTTCCAACTCGGTTTACCCATCATTAAAAAGCAGCGATAGGTACGATCTAAATAAGCTATCGGCTCATATAAAGCACAAAATGCTTCAATATATTCCCTGCCAATATCTTCCAAAGGGCGAGTGGGAATAAAATTCATTAACGTTGTTTGGTTAATGTTTCCGTCTTTAGACTCGCGCATTCTTCCTTCTTTTTCTAAACGATGCCATAATGCGGTATTTGGCAATGCTTGCAACATGGCGAAAGTAGTAGAAGGAATTGCAGCTTGCTCGGCAAAACTAACAATGCGGGATCCTGCACCGACTTTTTCGCCGTCAAAGCCAATAATAAAGCCAGCCATCGGGCGTAAACCCGCTTTAATAATAGATTGTACCGATTCAACCAGGGAGTTGCGGGTATTTTGAAATTTCTTTGTTAGTTGTAAACTGTCTTCGTCTGGTGTCTCAATCCCCAAAAATACCGCAGCAAAACCACACTCAACCATCAATTCCATCAATTCTGGATCTTGTGCTAAATCGACAGAAGCTTCAGTATCAAAGCGGAATGGATATTCATGTTCCCTCATCCATACTTTTAACTCATTGAGCAATAACTTAACGTTGCGCTTATTGCCAATAAAGTTATCATCTACCATAAACACGCCGCCGCGCCAACCTAATTCATACAAACAATCTAATTCAGCTAAAAGCTGTGCTGGGGATTTGGTACGGGGTTTGCGACCATAAAGCACAATTATATCGCAAAATTCGCATTGAAATGGACAACCACGAGAAAATTGCACCGACATCATGTCATAAGCTTCTCTCTCTAACAAGTCGAAGCGAGGAATAGGAGTTGCAGTCACATCTGGTTTTTCTGTGGCGCGAAATACACCGCTTGTTTTACCAGCTTTTACTGCTTCTACAAACATTGGTAGGGTAATTTCCCCTTCATCAAGTATGAGAAAATCGGCTCCTACCTCCTGAGCTACTGCAGGTACGGAGGTTGGATAAGGACCACCCACTGCAACTAATTTACCACGTTGTTTGGCAACTTTTATCTGGTCAACTAAGTCTTCTTTTTGGACAATCATGGCAGATAAAATTACCATATCTGCCCATTCCCATTCAGCTTCTGTCACGGAGCGAATATTGCGATCGACTAATTTAAATTCCCATTCTTGAGGTAAAATTGCAGCTACTGTAGCTAATCCTAAAGGTGGTAATAAGACTTTTTTATCAACTAACTCTAAGATTTTTTCATAGGACCAAAAAGTTTTTGGAAATAAAGGATAAATTAATAAAATTCGCATTGCTCTCGACTCCCTTTCAGTATTTAATAACTGATTAATTTTTTCTTCGCCAACTGACTATTTCAGGACTTATGTACAGATTCATGTAATTATTCTCACAACGTCGGTACATGTGAGGCAATAAGCCATGCCCTAGGCTTATCGCAAATTTTTTTTAATCCTAATGAGAAGGGCTACAGCAGTGAGAGGCAATTTTTCGATTTAGATCGTTAAGAAATAAATACTGTTGCTCGTTGATATCAAATTCTCTTTATTATGCTAGCATCTGTATTTTTATTTACGTGGAATCATAATATATCTGTTAGATTATGAAATATTATACTGTCTATTATGTTCAAAAAATTATTGTCAATATGTCGCGAAAAATACATATTACGCATTAAGTAAGTCGGTATAAATAAACCCAACTATATTACAGAATATTTTTTAGCTTAAAAGCCTCGATCGATTTCTTTATTCCCTATTCCCTACTCCCTATTCTTTTAGTTTGATTATTTATGAGGAGATAGGTAGCTCGATCGCAAACTCTGTTCCTTGCCCTAATGTTGAATTACAAGTTAATTTTCCACCGTGAGTTTCTTCAATAATTTGTTTGGCGATCGCTAAACCCAATCCGGTACCTTTACCAACTCCTTTTGTAGTAAAAAGATTATCGAAAATACGCGATTTAACTATTTCTGGTATACCAGGACCATTATCTTTGATACTAATTAATACTATATTCTTTTCTGTATATAATTTAGTATTAATAGTTATTTTATGAGGATTTTTTTCTATTTCAGCAAATTTTTTTCCTTGAATTGCTGTATCTAAAGCATCTATGGCATTAGCAATAATATTCATAAATACTTGATTTAGTTGTCCTAAAAAACATTTTATCGGCGGTAATTTTCCATATTCTTTAATAATTTCAATTGCCGGACGTTTATCGTTAGCTTTGAGACGATATTTTAAAATTAAGATAGTACTATCAATACCTTCATGAATATTGCAAGCAACTTTTTGAGATGTATCGGCTCTAGAAAAAGTACGCAAACTTGTACTAATATCTTTAATACGTTCTGTTGCTAATCTCATAGAATCTAGCAACTTTGGTAAATCTTCGGTGAGAAATTCTAAATCAATATCTTCAGCATGTTCGTTAACATCCTCTTCTGGATGAGGATAATTTTCTTGATAGCATTCTATGTGAGCAAATAAATCTTGAATATATTCTTCGGCATTGTGAATACTACCTGTGAGAAATCCGATAGGGTTGTTAACTTCATGGGCTACTCCTGCAACTAAGTTACCCAAAGTTGCCATTTTTTCATTTTGCACCATTTGTAATTGGGCTTGTTTTAATTCTTGCAAGGCTGTTTCTAACTCTCGTGATTTTTCAATTACTGCTGATTCTGCTTGTTTGCGAGCAGTTATATCTAAAACCATCGAAACACCACCACAAACCTCACCATTCAAGTTTAATATTGGCGCATTAAACCATTCACAAGTAATAAGACGGCCATCTTTTGTCAAGTTTTCATTGATTGCGTGGTTACCCCCATTTTGAGCTAATATTTGAGTAGCTACATCATCTACATAGGCATGATATTCTTCTGGAATAATGTAACGAAAATGTTGACCTAAGATTTCTTCAACTCCATAGCCAAAAATTTTCTCTGCGGCTGGATTCCAAGTTTGAAACTTAAAATTAGTACTCCACTCAATCACAGCTACAGGAGTTTGTTGAATAATTAATTTTAATTGTTGTTGAGATTGTTCTAACCTATAAGATTTTTCCCGCTCCTGGGCATGAAGTCGAGCATTTTCTAAGCAAATTGCAGCGCTCGTACATAAAATGTTAATTACTTCCAATCTGTGGGATGTAAATACACCTTTGATTAATTTATTTTCCAGATACAGCAACCCAATTAATTTACCTCGATCTAAAATCGGCGTACATAACAAACTATATGGCTGCTGTTGAATTAAATATTTGTCGGCGATAAAATCATTTTGTATTGTGGCATTATCTAAGACAACTGTTTTTAAACTGCGTTTGACATAGTTTACTATTGTGATGGGAATATCAAAGCTTTGTTCTAATGGAATAGATAACAGGTTTATACCTTCGCCGCTACCTACTGCTTCAACCATCAAGTTACCATCTTGAAGTAAGACTAATACAGCTTTTTTGGCTCCAGCATTTTCGATCGCTATTTGCAGTAAAGTTGAAATTAAATCTTCTAATTGAATTTTGCTCGATAAAGCTTGTGTTGCTTTGAGAATGCTAGCGAAATCTAATACATCACAAATGCTAGTACTAGAATGACTTGTTTGGATAGTTTGTAAGGTTTGAATCTGGGTTTCGTTGACGTGGAAGCTAGAATTTTGCGTTTGTAAGATTGGTGTAAGTAGCTGGGGATAGCGTTGCTCTAAATCATTTATTTTAGCTGAGCTACCCCAATGAGCGTAACAGTAGTATGCTTCTTGCATATAACCGCTGGCGACTCTTTCTTTACCCAAGTTAAGGTAAAACTTAGCTGCTATTTCGTTAGCTAATGCTTCTTCATTAAGGTATTCATTTTCTTTAGCGTCTTTAATTGCCAAATCATATAATTCCGCTGCTTGCCAATTTTGACCTAAAATTCGATTTTTCTCTGACTCTACAAGATGGAATTTATGTAAAAAATTCATTGGTGCGTGATGTGCCCAATGTTGCATTTTTTCTTGATTAGCCTCAACCTTATTCAGGATAACTTCAAGGTTTGTATTTATATCTTCTGTATACCCAGCTAATCTTACCAATGAGTCATAAAAATAGAAAACAGGCACAACGAAATTTCCCGTGACTCCAACTAAATATTTTTCTGCTTCAATGGCATTTTCTAATGCTTTTTCAAAATCTCCAAATAAATAATTCAGAATCAGTTGATTGAAATAGATATAAAATATTGCCGTTGCATCATTTGATTGCTGATGTAGCGATAGCATTTCCTGTTGATTATAAACTTCACCTATTAATTGACATGGGTTTTCCGATTCACCTAATAAGTTTAAAATAGCTTGTTCTAATCCTTGATTAATGTAAAGAGTATTTATCTGTTTAAATTGAACTAAAACTTGGTTATAATCGGCAACTTTTTGACTAAGTTCTAAAAGATTATTACCACTTAAATAAGCATGGTAAATATAAATATTAGTAGCTAAAGCTGCAAATTTTAAATCCCCAGTTTCTAATCCAATTGAGTAAGCCGATTCTAACGATGCTAAAGTTTCGTTAACGTGTTCTCGATAATGTCTGACATCAGCATTTACTACAAAAATTGTCCCTGCTTGAATCTCTTTACTATTGAAACGCTCAAGTAAAGACAGAGCTAATTGCCCAAATTTATAACCCGTATCAATGTCTCCCACAATTCCACACAAAATTAGCCCCCACATCCCATAACCTGTAGGAGAAATCGCAGAATTTCCATATTCGATCGATAAATTAACTTGTTCCATTACCAATAAAGGTAACAATTGAGGAGCAGCTTGATAAGCACAAGGAAATACACAATTGAGAATTCTTAAAGCTGCTAATTTAGAACGATCGCTCATTACAGAAATATCAGCTAACTCTAAGGGATTTCTTTGATTTAAGCTTGCAAATGTTTTTTCCATTCCAGCTTGAATATCTGACTGATTTGGTGTTTCGGGAAAACAAATACCAAGGTGTTTTAGCACTTCCAACCCAGTCTCTATGGCTTTTGGGAATTGATTCTGTGCCATATATGCTTGGATTTCCACTTCATAGACTTTGACTCGCTCTAAAAGTGTTTTGGCACGATTATGTACCTCCCCAACCAGTTGCTTCATTGACTCAAAGTTAGTGCTGAGGTAGGCTGCTTCCGCTCCTTCTTCATAAACAGCCAGCATCAATTCGTAGTCATTTTCCCAACTTGCATTCCCCAATAAATTTCTCGCCAATGCCAAATAATCAACAGCAGCAGTATAGGCAGTCGCCATCTTAGCTTTGCATCCAGCCATCAGATTTAACTTTGCTAGTTGATTTCTCAAAAGCTGCTCGGTAATTAACTCAAACCCCATATTTAATTGGTTGACAATTTCAAAAATATTTGCCTCTAACTCATCTTCATTGGTATTTTTTAACAGCAATTGCCCGATTTTGACATGTGTTGCTTGTTTCTCACTTTCCGGAATTAATGAATATGCAGCTTGCTGTACGCGATCGTGCAAAAATTTATAGGTTATACTCTGGGAAATATCCTCGATTTCTTCTCTTTCAATGCCAACATAAAACTTATAGACTTCACTAGTTGGTAAAATAAAGCTTTCCTGCAACGCTTTCCATAAACAAGATGAAATTTCTATCTGCGATCGTTCACAAATAATTGCCAAAGTTTCCAAATCAAACTGATTCCCAATACAAGCTGCTAGCTTCAACACATTCTGTGTATCAGTAGGCAACTTCTGCAATTGTAATATTAGAAAATCGACAACATCATCGGTTAAAGCCTTATCTTTGACTTGGGCAATATCACATCTCCATCCCCCTTGACTTCCCTCCTGGGAATCAAAGTGAATTAACCCATCCTCATGAAGTGCTTTGAGAAATTGAGTGCTAAAAAATGGATTACCTTTAGTTTTTTGATATATAAGTTTAGTTAACGGTTGCGCTATTTCTGACGAACAATTTAAAGTATCAGCAACCAGTTGATTTAAACTTTGTAATGATAGCGGTGCTAAAGTAATTGTATTAATTTTTGCTTCTGTCTGACTAATTCCTTCTAACGTCAACATCAAAGGATGTGCCGGAAATACTTCATTATCTCGGTAAGCACCAATCAATAATAAATATCCGCTTTCCGACTCGCTCATCAGCAACCGCATTAAATTCAAAGATGCCGAATCTGCCCACTGTAAATCATCCAAAAATATAACTAAAGGATGCTCCTTGGTAGTAAATACTTGAATAAATTTCCCAAACAATAAATTAAACCGATTCTGCAACCCAGTACCCGATAATTCCGTTACAGGTGGCTGCTTACCAATAATTTGTTCTAATTCGGGAATAACATCAATAATTACTTGCCCATTTTCCCCCAAGGCTTGTAAAATTTTGTGATTCCAACTTGACAATTGAGCATCACTTTCACTCAATAATTGTCCCATTAAATCTCGAAAAGCTTGCACAAAAGCCGAGAAAGGAATATTACGATTAAATTGATCGAATTTCCCCTTGATGAAATAACCGCGTTGTTTAACTATTGGTTTATGAACTTCATTCACAATTGCAGTTTTACCAATTCCAGAAAAACCAGCTACTAACGTCAAAGTGCTGTTTCCCTGTGATACTCTCTCAAATGCTGCTAATAATTCCCCTACTTCGACTTCTCTACCATAAAGTTTTTCCGGAATAATAAATCTGTCACAAATATCCCTTTGTGCAATTTCAAAATATTCAATCTTACCAGTTTCTCCAAGTTGTGTTAAACAAGTTTGTAGATCGTGTTTTAATCCCAAAGCACTTTGATATCTATCTTCAGCATTCTTCGCCATTAACTTCATGACGATATCTGATAAAACCTGTGGAATCTCTTTCCATTTTCCCCTCTCCTTAACAAGGAGAGGGTTAGGGTGAGGTTTGCTCTCGCCACTTCCCACAGAGCTAGGGTGAGGTTTGCTCTCGCCACTTCCCACAGAGCAAGGTTGAGGTTTGCTATCGCCACTTAGAGGGTTAGGTTGAGGTTTATTCATAGTTGGTGGTTGCTTGGTAATATGACAATGCACCAACTCCATGGCATCATCCGACTTAAACGGTAATTCTCCCGTTTATAATTGGTAAAAAGTTACACCCAAAGAATAAAAATCAGTGCGATAATCAATACCACGATTCATCCTTCCGGTTTGCTCCGGAGATATATAACCTAATGTGCCTTCCAAAATATTAGGATTCCCCACAGTTTGTGTTTCTCGTGGTAGTAAAGATGCAATACTAAAGTCAATTAATTTAACTTGTTTGGTTTGCGGATTTATTAATATATTCGCTGGTTTAATATCTTTATGGATAACTCTATTACGATATAAAAATGAAAGGTTATCGCACAGGGAAATAGCTATTCGTAGAAATTCTTCTAGTCGAGACGTGATATATAACGTCTCTAGATGATTAGTGAAATATTCTTTGAGAGAAATTCCTCCCATATCTTCCATCACCAATGCATAGCTATTTTGGTGATTTTCCAAGCTATAACTTTGAATAATAGAGGGGGAATTGAGACTTTTGGCGATAGTATACTGATTGCGAAACTGTAGCAACTCGCTGAAATTGGGATAAGGATTTTTGAGTAATTTGATAACTACAGGTTTGCGATCGCGTTGGCGAATAGCACGATAAACAACAGTTCTTGAACCATTGTAAAGTTGTTCGTTGATATTATATCCCAGAATGCTAACCATAACGCTTCCATCTTTGACGCTTCCGGATTTAGTATTCCCAAATCCCGCCAAAAAAATCATTATTTTCCTCGAAAATCTTTTTTGTTTTATTAACAAACGATCCTAATTATGGATTAAACCTCGAAATATTTGTAAGTAATTTTTCTACTACGGTACGACGTAAATAGTGCACCCATATCAAAAGCTTAAAGTCTTTATAAAACAATATTTTTAACTTTTGACTTCCACGTAGTGCTACTAGTATTCCCCCTAAGGAAACTTAGCTTTGGTTAATAAAGAACAAGTAATTTTCTACCCCCTCTCCCCCCTCTCCCCCCTCTTCCCCCTCTTCCCCCTCTCCCCCTGCCTAGATAAGTAATTCAATTACAAACTCAGTTACTTTCCATCGAGGAACCATAAAAGTGGACTGGTATTTAATCAAAAAATTGGCTATTGTAACCAACCACTATATAAATTACGCTGTTCTTAAGTTCAAATTCAGCGATTTCCTGGAGGCTAAATATGCCCCACATAGCCAAGATTTGCATTTATCCTATTAAGTCGCTCGATGGGGTAGAAGTGACACAAGCGAAAGTTTCACAAAGTGGTGCTTTGGAGTACGATAAGCCTACGGCATGGCTTCGCGATAAGCCTACGGCATGGCTTGGCGATAAGCCTACGGCATGGCTTCGCGATAAGCCTACGGCATGGCTTCGCGATCGCCAATTTGCTATTCTTGACGAACAAGGTAAGTATGTCAATGCTAAACGTTATGGAAAAATACATTTATTGCGCTCAAAATTTGATTTAGAAAATAAAATAGTTTCGTTACAAATTCAAGGTAGCGATATAGAAGAAATTTTTAATTTAGAATCAGAAAAACAATATTTAGAAGCTTGGCTAAGCGATTTTTTTGGTTTTAATGTCAAGCTACAACAGAATTTAATAACTGGCTTTCCTGATGATACCATTTCACCAGGACCAACTATAATTAGTACTGCCACTTTAAGAGAAGTTGCTTCTTGGTATTCAGACTTAAATGAAGACGATATCCGTCGTAGAATGCGTACCACTATAGAAATTGATGGAGTACCAGCCTTTTGGGAAGACAGACTATTTTCTGAAACTGATAATGGCGTTTATTTTAAAATTAGTAATTTGCAATTTGTAGGTGTAAATCCCACTCAGCGCTGTATTGTTCCCACTCGGAATCCAATTACAGGGGAAGTGAATTCAAATTTCCAGAAAATATTTATCAATCAACGTAGAGAAACTTTGCCGGAATGGGTGAATAAATCTCGTTTCAATCATTTTTATAAACTGGCAGTAAATACTAGATTAGCTGAGGAAGAAGTTGGTAATAAAGTTATTCAAGTTGGTGACGAAATTGTTCTTTTGTAGGGTGTGTTACGGCACGCAATAATATCAAAGCAAAATAAATATCTTAGCTTTGCCGTAACGCATCATTAAGTTTACTAAGAAAAAGAGATATCCATTTTCAAAGAAATTGAAATGCATGAAGGAATAAATATTCAGATTAGAGAAACAATTCCCCAAGAAGATTCAATAATTGCAGAGCATTTTTATCAAATGTGGTTAGATATTGGTGTTCCGGAAAACTCTATCAAACCCAATTACCGCAATCTGACTTTAGAGTTTATCAAACAAGCTCGTGAAAAATTATTTTTCAAAGGCTTCTTTGCAGAAATCGATGATGTAATTATAGGCTCTGCAAGCTGTCAGCTTTTTACAGGTTTATATCCACAGATACTCCAAGAAGAATATCGTAACTATGGATACATTTGGGGCGTTTACGTCGAACCTTCTTACCGCAAAAAAGGAATAGCCAAACAATTAACTAACGCCACAGTTGAGTATCTGAAATCTATTGGTTGTACAAGAGCTATTTTAAACGCTTCACCAGTAGGTAAATCTGTTTATGAAAGCTTAGATTTTTTACCAAGTAACGCAATGCAATTAGATTTGATTTAAATATCTTTGCTCGTAATAAGAGCTATAAAGCAAGCGGCACGCTCCGCTAACAGCCCTTTTATTTAACTCAATTAACAAAGCACTCTTCGTGCTTACTACCAACCAAAAATAAATCATGACTACTTCAAACAACGAAACCAATCAACAACAACTTACCCCCACCCAACGCAGTCAAATTAAAAGAAAAGCCAAACGCGGTAATTATGAAATTCAAGCTATTTACAACATCTTAGATGAAGCATTAATTTGTCACGTTGGATTTACCACAAACAATCAACCCTTCGTAATTCCCACCGCTTACGGAAGAGTCGAAGACAAACTTTATATTCACGGCTCGCCAGCGAGTAGAATGTTGCGTAATTTAAATCAAGGTATCGAAATTTGCGTTACAGTAACTCTATTAGATGGACTTGTACTAGCACGTTCCGCTTTCCACCACTCAATGAATTACCGTTCTGTAGTTATATTCGGAACAGCAACTCTAGTTAATGATACTGAAGAGAAATATGAAGCGTTGCGAGCCTTTACAGAGCACATTGTACCGCAACGTTGGCAAGAAACACGTCAACCAAATAAACAAGAATTACAGGGAACGATGGTACTCTCTCTACCTTTAACAGAAGCATCAGCAAAGGTGCGTACAGGTAATCCTGTGGATGATGAAGCAGATTACGATTTACCAATTTGGGCGGGTGTTTTACCATTACAAATGGTTGCAGGTAAAGCGATTGCCGACGAGCGCTTGATTGAAGGTGTTCAAGTTCCTGAGTACGTAAAAAATTATTCAAAAACCACATCTTCATAAAGAGCGCTCATTTCCCCTTCAAAATTAATGCTTTGCAGTTGAAAATATTCCGAATCCGAAGTGTAAAACTGTAACACCCAAAGCCCTTCACTATTGCGACGAAAACACTCAACTCGCTGACGTTTGACATTAATTAAAACATATTCTTGGAGAGTTTCTAATAGTTGATAATCCGCAAACTTATCACCCCTATCAAATGCTTCTGTAGAGTCTGATAAAACTTCCACAATTAAACAAGGGAATATCTTCTCCGTAATATTTTCCTTATCTCTTGGATCGCAAGTAACCATTACATCAGGATAATAATATCGATTTGATTTTTCGACGCGAGCTTTCATATCAGAAATATAAACGCGACAACCCGAGCCCCTTACATGATTGCGGAGGAGAGCAAACAGGTTCCCAGAAACAGTAACGTGAGCATCATTAGCACCAGCCATTGCATAAGCATAACCGTCGATGTATTCGTGCTTGACATTGCTTTCCTCCTCCAGTTGGAGGTATTCTTCTGGAGTGATATAGTCTTGCTGTGGGGATGCGACCATTGTTTTAAGCTTGGAGTAACTATTTTTATTGTTTACAATAAAAA
>JBCBQE010000107.1:0-11948 GCA_039820385.1 Cyanobacteria bacterium J06635_10 | reverse complement strand
CTAACCACTAACCACTAACCACTAACCAATAACCAATAACTAATAACCACTAACAACTAACCATGCATATCGGTTCTCAATATTCAAAGAATACTTGCAACTTTACCCTTTGGGCTCCTAAGGTAGAAAAAGTCGCAGTTCATTTAGTAGATCCCCAAGAAACATTAGTACCTCTCGAAATTGATGAACGAGGTTATTGGCATGGTTCGATTACAGATATAAAACCCGGTACTCTGTATTATTATCAGCTTGATGGAGAAACAGATAGAGCCGATCCTGCTTCTCATTCTCAACCGCAGGGCGTACACGGCGCTTCAGAAATAGTTGACCACAGCAGCTTTAAATGGAATGATAAGGTATGGCAGGGAGTTGCTTTGGAAAAAATGGTTATCTACGAGTTACACGTAGGAACCTTTACCGAAGAAGGAACGTTTGAATCTATTATTCCCCGAATCTCTGAGTTAAGAGAATTGGGGATTAATACTATTGAAATCATGCCAGTAGCTCAGTTTCCTGGAAGTAGAAACTGGGGTTATGATGGTGTCTTTCCCTATGCAGTACAAAACTCCTATGGTGGCGTTGATGGTTTGAAAAAATTGGTGGATGCGTGCCATCAACAAGGTATGGCGGTAATTTTGGATGTAGTTTACAACCACCTCGGACCAGAAGGAAACTATTTGTGGGGATATGGAACTTATTTCACAGATAATTATAAAACGCCTTGGGGGAGCGCTGTTAATTTTGATGATGCCTACAGCGATGGAGTAAGACATTACTTTGTAGAAAACGTTTTATATTGGTTGGAAAATTACCATTTAGATGGATTACGTTTGGATGCCGTTCATGCTATTTATGACCTTGGTGCAAAACATATTTTGGCAGAAATGGCCGAAGCTGTCACTCAATTAGAGCAGAAAAAAGGTCGCCAATTTTATTTAATTGCGGAAAGCGATCTTAACGATCCGCGTATTATTCGTTCTCCAAAAGTTGGGGGATACGGTATAGATGCTCAGTGGAGCGATGATTTTCATCATGCCTTACATACAGTGCTTACCGGGGAAAATAATGGTTATTATCAAGATTTTGGTAAATTAGAACAGTTAGCAAAAGCCTATCGTCAGGGATTTGTTTATACTTGGGATTATTCGGAACACCGGCTCCGATATCATGGACATAAACCCTCCGATTGTGCATCTTCTCAGTTTGTAGTGTGTTCCCAAAACCACGATCAGGTAGGGAATCGAATGTTAGGGGATAGATTATCTAATTTGATATCCTTTGAATCTCTGAAACTAGCAGCAGCAGCCCTTTTACTTTCTCCTTACATCCCGATGTTATTTATGGGTGAAGAATATGGCGAAACCGCACCATTTCTTTACTTTGTCAGTCATGGCGATCGCGATTTAATCGAAGCAGTCAGACAAGGTAGAAAATCTGAATTTGCTGCATTTCACTCCGAGGATGGCTCTGAAGCTCCAGATCCTCAAGCAGAAGAAACATTTTAAAAATCGCAATTGAATTGGGAGAAGCGTACTAGTGGAGAGCATCGTATGCTGTGGTTGTTTCACCAAAAATTACTGCAAATGCGAAGAGATATTCCTGCCTTAGCAAAATTAGATCGGAATCAATTAGAAACACAAGTACTTGAAGCAGAAAAAATACTACGCATCCACAGAATTGATGGAGACAGTCAAATTCTTTCCTGGCTTAACTTTGGTTCGGGAACTGCTAAGATTACAGAAAATATACCTAGTGGATCTTGGAAAAAAATACTTGATTCAGGAGAAGAAACTTGGGGAGGAACTGGTTCCCAACTACCTGAGAAACTGGATGCAACAACTAACTCAACAATGATTATAAACCCCTACAGTGTTGCGATTTACGGTAATCAGTCAACAGTTAACAGCGAGCAGTGAGCAGTGAACAGTGAACAGTGAGCAGTGAACAGTGAACAGTTAACAGTTAACAGTGAACAGTGAACAGTGAACAGTATTCCTATAGGATAAAGGGGGTAGAAGAACAAGACAATAAGGGGGTGCGAAGACTCGCAGAATTCAAAATTCCCGTGTTACTAACTCCGCGAGCACCGCGAGCAACTAACAACTAATAACTAATAACTAATAACTAAAATTGCCATGATGCAAATACCTTTAGCAACATATCGGATTCAATTTACTCCCAGCTTTGGTTTTGCAGCAGCAAAAACCATTGCCTCTTATTTAGAACAGTTAGGTGTTTCTCATTTATATGCTTCTCCGATTCTTACTTCAAGAAAAGGTAGTACGCACGGTTACGATGCGGTAAATCCTCGTCAAATTGATCCAGAATTAGGAGGGCACGAAAAATTTGAAGAACTAGTCGCACATCTTCAGGAGCTAAATATCGGATGGATTCAAGATATTGTACCCAATCATATGGCTTTTGATAGTCAAAATGAGATGCTGATGGATGTTTTAGAAAATGGTGCTGATTCTAAGTATAGAGATTTTTTTGATATTGATTGGAATCATCATTACCCAGAAAATAATAGTAAAGTATTAGCACCTTTTTTAGGAAGATTTTGCGGTGATTGTCTCGAAAATGGTGAATTACAAATTCAGTACGAGAAAAATGGTTTAAGCATTAATTATTATTCTCATAAATTTCCAATCCGCATTGAATCTTACAATCAAGTTCTGACATACAATTTGGGGCGTTTGGAAGAAAAACTTGGTAGAGACAATCCTGCTTTTGTCAAACTTCTAGGTGTCCTCTATACATTAAAATATATCCCATCTGGTGAAGAAGGACGAGAACGAGAAATACAAATCAACTTCATCAAACGAATGTTATGGGAACTATGGAATGATTCCAAAGAAGTTAAAGAGTATATTGAAGAAAATATTAGTACTTTTAACGGAGAACCTGGAAAACCCGAAAGCTTCGATCTATTAGAAAATTTATTAACAGAGCAGTTTTTCCGTCTTGCTTATTGGAAAGTTGGCAATGAAGAACTGAATTACAGACGCTTTTTTACAGTTAATGATTTAATATCCCTTCGCATTGAAGACAAACAAGTTTTTGAAACTACTCATTCTCTGATTTTTAAATTAGTTGAAGAAGGTCAAATTGATGGACTACGAATCGATCATATAGATGGTTTATACGATCCAGCCCAATACTTGAATCGACTACGAGAAAAAGCACCGGAAATTTACTTGATTGTAGAAAAAATTCTCGAACATCAAGAAGAATTACCGATACCTTGGCCAATTCAAGGAACTACAGGATACGATTTCCTTAACCAACTCAATGGTATTTTATGCGATCAATTAAACGAAGAGCAATTTGATTACATATACCATCGTTTTATTGGTAAAGCAGTTGATTGTGAAGAATTAATAGATCGGAACAAAAGATTAATCATTTCCAAACATTTAGCAGGAGATATTGATAACTTAGCTCACCTTTTCAAGACAATATCCGGCCGCTACCGTTATGCTAGCGATTTCACAATGTACGGTTTAAAATCAGCTATGGTGGAAATTTTGGCCGTATTTCCGGTTTATCGCACATATATTAACAGTGGAGGAGCAAGTTCGGCCGATCGGGAATATATTGAGCAAGTAATGACTCAAGCCAAAAAGAATATTCCTAACTTCCTTAACGAACTCAACTTTATTGAAAAATTCCTTTTATTAGAGTTTGACGAACATCTTACAGAAGAAGATAGAGAAGAATGGTTGCGTTTCTTAATGAGATTACAGCAATTTACCGGGCCATTAATGGCCAAAGGTGTAGAAGATACCGTACTTTATGTATACAACAGGTTGGTTTCGCTTAATGAAGTTGGTTCCCATCCGGCTCATTTTGGCATATCTTTAGAAGACTTTCACAATTACAATGCTAATCGCAGCGCAAATTGGCCCCACACTATGAATACCACATCTACCCACGATACCAAACGCGGGGAAGATGTAAGAGCTAGAATTAACGTTTTATCAGAGATTCCCGAACTGTGGGAGACAAATTTGAAACAGTGGCGCGAAATTAACGCACCTCATAAAGATTACGTCGGCGGAAGAGATATACCGACTTTTAACGATGAATATTTGTTCTATCAAACCCTTATCGGTGCTTTTCCTTTCAATAAAGAAGAATATCCCACTTTTGTAGAGCGGATCAAAGAATATATTATCAAAGCAATTCGAGAAGCAAAAGTCCACACTGCGTGGCTCAAAAATGATAGCGACTACGAAGATGGCTTTACAAATTTTGCCGACAGAGTTTTGAAGGATAGCGAAGACAATCAGTTTTTAAAGGCTTTCCGTCCTTTTCAATCAAAAATTCAGCATTATGGTATTTTAAATTCTCTTTCACAAACATTACTCAAACTTACCGTACCAGGGCTTCCAGATATTTACCAAGGAACCGAACTTTGGGATTTGAGTTTGGTAGATCCAGATAACCGCCGTCCGGTAGACTTTGAGAAGCGACAAAAGTATCTTGAAGAAATTCAATCTCAAACCCAAGCAGACCTACTTGATTATATTGCGCAGCTACGAGAAACTCCTGAAGATGCAAGAATCAAACTGTTCTTAATTTACAAAACTTTACAAGTACGGCAAAAATACTTAGACTTATTTCAACGTGGAACCTACGAAAAACTAACAACAGTCGGAAGCTTAAAATCTCACGTAGTAGTATTTAGCAGAGAATTGGGAGAACAGAAAATAATCGTAATTGCACCACGTTTGTTTACTTCTTTAGTAGAAATGGACGAATATCCCTTCGGCGAACAAGTTTGGCAAGAAACTCGCATTGTTCCCCCAACTGATTCAACTCCTGTATGGCAAGATGTTTTTACCGGAAAAAAGGTAGAAGGTGAAGATGCGCTTTGGGTACGCGATATTCTTCAACATTTCCCCGTTGCTCTGTTGGTTAATATTTAGTGCTCTGACGGGCACCCATGAGAATTTTTTAGGAGAAAAAAAATTCTCATGGGAACCCTTGACTTTCCCAAGATTGCCTGACGGGTGAGGAAGCGTGAGTGGTGAGTAGTGAATGGTGAATAGTCGGGTATATAACCACCCAATCAATTTTCACCTTCACCTTACACCGAATGAACATGCATTGTCGCAACGCCAAAAATCTACTTCTGAAGATACAATTACATCATTCTTGAGGCAATAGAAACTAATAGTTTAAGTAGGTTGGCATTGAAAATAGTAATTGGGATAAGGCAAGCCGGCAAGCCGGCTGTCATGCAATAGGAATAAGGGTTTGAGGGTAATTAACCCAAGCTGTAATATAGCTTGGTTTATTTGTGCCGACTTACTTACATCAAATTCGGTTGTTGGCTGTTATCAGGTTTTCTGTTAGAGAGTACTCCTATCCTGCTCTAAGATTACCAGCCAAAAATTTCTCCCTCACTCCCTCACTCCATCAGTTAGGTAATCTTTCACTCAGCAAGGGGAGTAATTACTATCTACCACTAAATAACAATAGACATGTTTGAAAGAAACCGACAAGTAAACCTAAAATACCACCTAAAGTTACAATGGCTTGTAACTCATTTTTGACAATTCCTTCGATGGCATTTTCTAAATCGGCGGGTGATGTTGATTTTATTCTATCGATAATAACTTGGTCAATTGATAAAACAGGAATTGCTTGAGCAACAATTTTTTCTAAATCTCTTTCTAAATAACGTTCTAAAAGTAAAGCTAATTCTTTACTCACTACTTCTAAAGATGAATTCATTACTTGTGAGTTACTCAAACGGTTTAATAATAAACTGGCGATTTTTTCCCAATCTAAAGATTTGCTGAAACCTTCTAGTAAATCACCACCGCGTGCTTGTATATAATGACGAACGCTGTCTCCCGTAGTTTTGCGTAATTGACGAACTGTACCTACTGGTAAATTTTGTAACGAGACATTTTGCAAAATATTACGAATGCGATCGCCAACTTGTAAGTCTTGAGCTAGCTCATTGATGCGAGCATTGGTAGCGTCTTTTTCGTCTAAGCAGTAGGTACGCAGACGGGTTAAGCTGTTGCGTAAACCGAAGAGGTTGGCTACTACCCAGTATGTACCGCTAGTTCTTTCGCGGAAGCTCTCATCGATGGTTTGAATTGTGCGGTCTGTGAGAAAATCAATTATGGCTAAGCGAATGGTATCGGCAGGTAAAACAACTTGCAGCAACCAGTCAGCTAAACGGGAAGCTTGAACGTCAGTAAGTTGGAATTCTAGTAGTATTTGGTCAAATATTTGGTCAATTTGCGCTTCTAAAAAATCTTCTCGTCGTGCTAAAACTTTAAGAAGGCGGGGTAAGGATTCCCCAAGCAAATCCTTGAGAATTCCTGCTAAAACTTTAGTAGTCTTTTGGTCGTTATCATCTCTAATTTGGTCGATCGCCATTTGCAATAACCAAAGAATTCCTGACTCTACTCGTTTTCTTTCTAACAAGCGTCGTGCCAGATTCTGTAATTCTTCTGGTGTAAGCAGCGACTGCATGATCGTTTTAGAAACGTTTTTTGCTAAACGCTCTTGATTGCGGGGTATCAATCCCGGTGTAAATGGAAGCTTTTTCCCACCAATATAAATTGCTCGGTAAGGACGGAATAACATTTTAATGGCTAAATCGTTAGTGAAATAGCCGATAATTCCACCTGCTACGGGGGGAGTAATATACAACCAGAGATTAGAAAAATCCACGAACTTAAATTTATTAGTTGTTAGCTTTTAGTTGTTAGTGGTTAGTTGTTAGGGTTTAATAATCAACAGATTTACTAAATATAGTTGTAAGGAATAAAAAAATTTACGTAATAAGGAGTTATAAAAATAAATGGTAACTTCTAAACGCTCAATCCTAACCACTGACGACTAACCGTTTAATTTTTTGTGACTACCAGTACTCCCATCATACCGTTTGCTATGGGATAATGTAGTGCATTTGCAAAACCAACTTCACGAGCAATCTTGACTTGCTCTCTACCAGAGGGAAAGCGTTCTAAACTAGGATTAATATAAGCGTATTCCTCTTTTAAGCCCATTTGACTAGCTGTGGGAACCACCAGATTATCCAAATACCATTGCTGAAAAGCACGCATCATACTATTTTCGGGACGATGAAAGTCTAAGATTGCTGCCTTTGCTCCCGTTTTCATAACTCGATGTAATTCTTTCAAGCAACAGGGAATATCTGTAACATTTCTTAACCCATAACCCATTGTAGCGGCATCAAATTGACAATCGTCGAAAGGTAATTGTAATACATCAGCTTCGAGCCAAGTAATTGGCGGAATTGGGTAAGAGACTTTGCTTCTTTGTTTGGCAACTTCTAATAACTCTGGGGAAAAATCTACAGCGTATACCTTGCCAGTGATTCCGATCCTACGCGCCATGCGGAAAGCCAAATCACCGCTACCACAACATAAATCGAGGCAAGTATCACCCGTCTTAGCTGCGCTCCATTTTACCGTCATTTCCTTCCATATGCGGTGTTGTCCAAGACTCAAGCGATCGTTCAATTGGTCGTAAACTGGGGCAATACGGTCAAAAATGGAGCGAATTTCAGACATATCGGTTAATCAGTATCGAGAGTATTTTTCACCCGGAGGGTTTGGAGCTATTTAAAGAAAGCTTACCCAAAATTACCCAAATATCGTCATTTACTTTTGTAAACAAACAAAGGTGGCTGTTTTTATCTTAATGTAGAATAAAAATTACATACTACTTGTCTTTTCCAGCACGGCTTACCTACTAGATTGTTACACCACTGGTCTCATGAGATAAGTGAAATTTAATACCAGTGCTAACAGCACCCCGGTGGTCAAGCTTTACAGGTTGGAGTCTATGACAATACCCTGCATAGCAAGCCCAAGTGGCACTTCCGGTGGTAGGTGAAATTCCTACAGGGAATCCTTGCATCGCCGTTTGTGTAAGGTGGTTGTCCTAGATTGGGCAATGTTTTTTTAACGGTGCTACTCTTCTATTATCAGCTATTAGTTGCTAAGGGAAACCACTATTTCCGTAATCTTATTGCTAACCAGTTGAGTGCTCCCTGTTCATTGTTCATTGTTCACTGTTCATTGTTCATTGTTAATTGTTAATTGTTCATTGTTAATTGTTCATTGTCATGGTACTGATTAATCATAATGGGCACAATTAAGTAGAAATGCTAATATTTGTGCGGAGAAGTGAATCACGATTAGTTCATCTTCTCGTAAAGTACAGGGTTTTTTCCATTGTAGCGATAGCACTGCGGTAACTTGATTTGCGTGAACTATCGGCATAACCAAATGTGCTTTTGTATTTGTATCTGAATAATGAGCAAGTTCTTTGAGTTGAGCGTTTTTAGTTATATTTACGCAAACCTTTATTTGTTTAGTTGTAATAGCTTCTTCGGTTAAAGGATCTTTATCTAACCAATTGTCTAATATTTCGTCTTGACTAAAAGTACCGTAAGTAGAAGTCAAACTATTATTCTCTACTAATTGAAGAATGCAAATATTAGCAGCGAAAGTTTTTCCATAGATAGCAGCAATTGGTGCCAGACTTTCCTCTATACTCGAAACTGTCTTCGTAACCTCTACCGACGAAGTTAATAACGCCATTTGCGAATTTGCACGGCGCAATTCTTCAGTACGTTGCTTTAATAAATCATAGGTTTGAGCGGCACGCTGCACAACTCCCTTGAGTTCTTCAGGATCCCAAGGTTTGGTAATATATCTATAAACTTGTCCGGCATTAATAGCATCTACGAGATCCTCAATATCGGTAAAACCAGTCAAAATGATTCGTACCGTATCGGGAAATTGAGGTAAAGTCTTACTCAGAAATTCAGTTCCCTTCATTTCTGGCATTCTTTGATCGGAGATAATTACGGCAACTTCTCCTTCGTCAGCCAAAACTTGTAAAGCATTGTTTCCGCTATCTGCTTTCAAAACTTGAAAGTCACGGCGAAATGTTCTATACAACAAATCCAGATTATCTGGTTCGTCGTCTACTACTAAGATTTTTTGTTTTTTACGTCTTTCTGAAGTCATTAACTGGCTAAGAATGTTATTTAGTTCGGGAATGAGATTATTCATTTATTTATTCCTTTACATCATATGTGCTTTTTTATATTTGACACAAATCTTAAAAAGTAAATCGTTTTTTCTATAAATGTTTTGATAACTGATTAAAAAACGCGATTCTATGATTCAAGTGCGTTTGTATTACCCGAGAAAATACGGCGTTTAAAAAGAACACCACAAACTGGATTATTCTTTAATAACTCATAATTTTTATTCGCGGTAGAGTATTCACCCTACTTTTTAAGTCTATTTTTTTAACTTTTTGCACGAGGTACAATAAATTCTGTAACTATATGTTTTCTCTAGTTAGATAGTTTACCGTTACAGCATAAAATAATTTTTACTGCTGCACGTTCAAGCTAAGTTATGACAGATTTACCACCCAAGCCTCAAAATCCTGAAAATCAACCAAATCGAGAATTAGCCCAAGAATTATTGCGAAAGCTAAGGCAAAAAGAAGGAAAATGGGTGGAATGGGGACAAGCTTGTGCTTATCTACAAAAAGCTGGTTACAATCCTCAAGAAATTTTTGAAGCTACAGGTTTTGAACCAATTCAGCAAAATCAAGTTATTGTTGGCTCTCAAGTTTACAATTCTTTAGTTAAAGGTGGGGCTTCAGAGGAAGTACAATCCCATTATTCGCAACGAGGAAGCGATGTTTTATATGAGTTGCGTTTGCTTACTGAAGAAGAGCGTGCAAGTGCTGCCGAGCTTACTTTTAAGCATAAAGTAGATGCAGATGAAGTTAAGGAAGTAGCCAGAGCAATCAAAGATTTTTCCCGCTTGCGTAATTTACCTGAAGGGTTTTCCGCACACCCGGGAGATGCAATTGCTTATCAAACTTGGAAACAAGCGCGACAAAAATCTGATTTACAAATGCGATCGCGTTTTATTGCTAAGGGTTTAAAGTTTGCTCATACGGATACGGCACGGGAAAAAATCGAACAGTTATTGACTGATTTTACAGTTGTTCCTCAACGCCCTGCGCCGCTATTACCCTTCTACCGTCTGGAATCAGATGCGGAAATGTCTCGTGTTGTTCCGGTGGTGGGTGAGTTACCGCTGACACCTGATGATTTGAAAGCGGTTCCTATTATCGCAGAAGAGGGGCCATTTAATATGGTGAAATTTAAGGGTGAAGCTGCGTGGGTACCTTTACCAGGTTGGCAAGTAGTATTAAATGCCGAAGATCCGGTAGTCATATTATGTAGAAATGATAAGTTTCCCAATCAAGAGCAAAATGTACCACAGCAAGTAATGGTAGCGATAGATCGCGCTCAAAGAAAATGGGATTCTGGCAGTTATTTTGTGGTGGATAATTCCGGAGAATTGGATTTTCAGTGGTTTGAAACTGAACCCGATATAGAGTTATTTGGAAGAGTAATTGTGATTGTCAAGCCGAAGAAGATTTTGGATGAGGAGTTTACTAAAGATTCTTGGCAAATTGATGAGTGAACAATGAACAATGAACAATTATCAATTATCAATGAACAATGAACAGTTAGGAGTTAGGAGTTAGTACCACCGGAGTTTTGAATGCCAGAATTCTCCCGCTCTCCCTCTCTTCTAATTCTACTGTTGTGGAATTCTAACGAATTTACAATCATTTTCAGTTTGACACTTTACTTGAACTAGTACGCCGATTTGATCGTTGTTTTCAGGGATGATTTTGCGATCGCCATTTCGATCGAATTCAATATTTCCTGCTGCACCTTTGACGGTGAAATCCTCTGCGGATAAAACCTTTTGCAGCTCTTGTGCGGTAGGATTTTTACCATCCTTTATGATGCGTTGCAAACCTTCGACAATTGCCATTGTCGCATCATATGACATTGCAGTATGCCAGCTGAGTTTTTTAGTATCCCAAAGTTTTACAGCATTCCTTTCAAATTCCCTTTGATTAGATTGATTCTGAAACCAAGGAATTGCAATTACCATATTTCTGGCGTTTTCGCCTTCTCCATACAAAGAATCTCCACCTAAAAGTGTCAGATTGAAATCGTTACTTTTATTTAGAATATCCAAAATCTGATTAAATCCTTCATCAGTTGGTGGAGCAAGTACCAGTATACTTACTTGTTTTTCAGCTTTTTGTAAGCATTCTTCTGGATTTAAATTGCTATCAATCTTGCACTCTACAACATCAATCAATTTACCATCTATTTCTGATGATTCCAGTTGCTTTTTCAATTCTTGACGAAAATTTTTACTGTATTCACTACTTTCATTGTAGACAATAGATGCTTTTTTCTTACCTAGTTTGAGCATATAATCAACTAAATTTTTAATTGTAATCTCATCATGGATAGCTGTACGGAAAACATATTTATTCAAATTAAGTCCGTATTGTTTATCAGCCGATATTCTCACCGCTGTACTCGTAGGAGAAACCACAACCATTTTGTCTTCATAAACTTTTCCAGCTTCAACAGTAGCGTCGCTAGAATAATGACCAATTACTGCTAAAATGTCTTTCTCATCAACCAATATTTGAGCGACTCTGGAAGACTTATTTGGTTCATTATAGTCATTAACAATAACTACTTGTAACATTCTGTCTTCAATTCCACAATTTAAGTTAATTTCATTCTGAGCTTGAGCAACCCCTTGCAATATTTCTTGATTAATTTTATTTTTTAACCCAGTAATTTTAGGAGCAATAACAGCAATTTTCAGAGGATTCGGATTGTTACTCTTGCATTTTTTTCTATTGCCTGTAGTTGGAGCCGGAAGCCGATCTATTTCTGAAGCTTCCATCGAAACAGCATTATTAAGATAAATCAGCGCTTCTGGGTCGTTCGGATTTCTTTGAAGAGATTGGTAAAATAATATAATAGATTTTTCATACTTACCTTCGCGAAAAGCTTCTATTCCTTCTCTTTT
>JBCBQE010000106.1:8438-11959 GCA_039820385.1 Cyanobacteria bacterium J06635_10 | reverse complement strand
AATAAATAATTGAGAAATCACTCTTGTGGTATAATGTCCTCGGTGGATGTTATACCACAAGAGTGATTTCTCAATTATTTATTAGCAACCGGCATTACAACCTTCTTCGCCAATCCCAAAGTTTGCAAAACTTGAATCGCCCACCAAGTTACATCTATTTCCCACCAACGCAATCCAGCTTTCGCGACTTTTGGATGAGCGTGGTGATTATTATGCCAACCTTCACCATAAGTTAAAATAGCAGCCCACCAAAGATTGCGGGAATTATCATCTGAATCAAAAGTACGATAACCTCTGATATGAGTTGCAGAATTAATCAACCAAGTGGAATGCCAAAGCAATACGGCTCTGAGAAATAAACCGTAGATTACAAAAGACCATCCACCTAAAACATACAACAAAACAGCTAAGGGAATTTGCAGGAACAAAAAGTAGCGATTTAGCCAAGGGTAAAATGGATCGCGAGCTAGATCCGGAGCATATTTCTTGAACTTTTCATATTCAAAAAACTCCGCACGAGGATAGAACATCCACAGCATATGACTCCACCAAAAACCACGTTTGGCAGAATAAGGATCTTTGTCTTCATCCTCAGTATAAGCATGGTGTAATCTATGTCCGGATACCCAAAATATTGGTCCTCCCTGCATCGCCAGCGCTCCGATAATGGCGATCGCATATTCCAACCACTTCGGCACTTCTAAACTGCGATGGCTCAAAATTCTGTGATAACCCAAACAAATACCAATACTCCCACACAACCAGTGTAAAAATATCATTACTCCCAAAGCAGACCAAGAAAAAAACCACGGAGCTGACAAAGCCACAATATGAAACGCACCGAAAAATGCCACATTAATCCAGTTTAGAGCAAGTGGTTGCTCACCCCCAGCCATAGCCGAACGTGTAGTCATAATTATTTCTTTTGATTGAGTACTGTTAATAAAACCGGAGCGTATATTAGGGCGATTCGGAATTACCACCCCAAAAAACAATTAGATGTATTTTTTGACAGGAATTGCAACCCCGCAATATCTAGGTTCAAATATGATGGCGGGCAACAAATACAACTAAAGCTAAATTAGAATATGCAAGTGCTGCTTACATTCCTACGTTAACAGAGACAAAATAAAAATGCAAGTGCCACTTACATCTTTTTTTGGTGTCAGAGAAGCCCGGTTTTTATAGCACTTAGTGAAAAATGCGATCTTACTTAGCGCCAACCAAGCCCGTTTTCTTAAGTGTTAACCTTTAACCTTTAACATTTAACCTGTAATGCCATGTCAAGTTCCCCA
The DNA here is from genome assembly GCA_039820385.1 of Cyanobacteria bacterium J06635_10. Lineage (GTDB taxonomy): Bacteria > Cyanobacteriota > Cyanobacteriia > Cyanobacteriales > Nostocaceae > Rivularia. Next base: position 10,664 of record JBCBQE010000106.1, on the reverse strand, counting down.
GTAATGTCAACTCGGCAACGAATAATTAATGCAGCAGTAGAATTGTTTGCTGCTCAAGGAGTTACTGAAACTACCACCAAAGCAGTCGCGAAATTAGCGAAAGTCAATGAAGTTACCTTATTTCGACATTTCGGTAACAAACATGGATTGCTTTTGGCAGTGATTTCCGAGTCGCCAGTGTTTCAAGAATTGGGTGAGTATTTAAAAACTCAAGCGACTCAAACAACTAATGTCTATCAAGCGTTAAAAAATTATTGTGAAAACCGCTTGCAAGCCTTAGAGCAATCACCAAACTTAGTGCGCTCCGTGGTGGGAGAGGCTGGTAATTATCCTTTAGAAAATCGTCAAGCATTAGGTAGAAGCCTAAAAGAAGCGAATCATTATGTTGCCGAATTTTTAGCCACAGTAATGGAGCGCCAGCAACTACACGCACACTTAGCACCTCAAAAGCTAGCAAGTTTGCTCAATATTATGTTGTTGGGGTATGCCGTGATGGAATTTACCAGCGAATTTCACGAGCTTTGGCATGACAAAGATGAATTCTTGGAGGATTTAGTAACCTTATTTTTGATGGGAGCGACTAACTCTACAAATTTAGTTAATGAGTCTCTTTCCATAGAAAAAGTCATCGATTTACCAGCAAATACAGTTCATTTGATTTTGCAAGGAGCCAAAAAATCAGGATTACGAGATTATGCTTTAATATATATTTTATTCGGAGCAGGTTTATCAACCGCAGAAATTATTAACTTAGAGCGAACCCATCAAATAAGCGATACCAACCAATACTTATTACAGATAGTAAAAGGTAACATTCGTCAAGTTCCCGTTAATCAATGGATTATGGGTAAACGTTATGGTTCCTATACTAACAATCCATTAACCAAGTATTTAAAAAGTCGTAAAGACGAACATCCGGCATTATTGCTTAATAATGATGGAATGCCAATATCAGAAATAGAAATACAAGAGTATTGGCAAATATTAACCGAAGAATTATTAACACCGTCAGGAAAACAACCAGAAATAGAACAAGCTCAACATACCTGGTGTGTAGAAATGTTAATCAAAGGAATGAGCTTAGAAGATATGAGTTTAATTACAGGTTGGGATTTGAGCAAATTACAACCTTATGCAGGTAGAGCTAAAGAAAAATCGGCTTTAGAGCAAGCTATAAAACTGGATAATAAATCTTAGATAAGAAATTGATATGATTTGGAATGATTTAGGGCTGTTTAGAAATCTAGACTTTACTTTAATTTATGTTTTGAAACAAAAGTCAAACTAAATTGGGAAAAAATTTTTCTACAATTAAAATTAATTTGAGTTGCAGGATAAAAAGATGAATAAAAGCTTTCTGAAACAGATAGGACTTACGCAACTGGCACATTTCCGTTGTAGGGTGCTGTGACATTTAATTTAATTTTTAAGGCAGTAATAAGGCAATCAGTGTACGGCACCACCCGAGTTCTGTGACGCGCAGCCTTAGTCCTGACAGAATCCCTTTTCTGTGTTATTGTCTAAATTATCAGCTTCTAGACACAGTGAAAATAAGATAGAAACAGAAAATTTAGCAGATGATCGATCGCCAGAATATCAAGCAAATATAAATTCGCAAGAATACTTACATCCTTATTTAATAGATAGAGTAGAACCGTCAATTCAGCATATTATATTTTCTTCTTGTTTGATGAATTAAATTAACTTTGCTGCTTGAGTTTTTGATCGATCCATTGTTTAGATTTTCTGATAGCCTCAGCCGGAGTAGCAGCAAAAGGTACGGCCATAGCACAACTAAAATCATAATTTACCCAAGCAGCATAGATATCTTGTTTATTGAAAGTATCGCGTTCAATTTCAATTTTGTATTCGCGATAAGTAAATGACATGATAATTTTTGGGTAATGAGGCTCTATCATTATATTTTTGCTGCTATTACTTCTGCTTTAACTATAAAGGTAGAGAAAATATTTATTTGAAGATTTTCCCGCAATATAGCTTTATATTCATTTAGCAATATAAAAAACTTAAAATTGGTTTGCCGTGCCATATTTCCAAAGCTTAACAAACTCCGCGTACCTCCGCGCCTACTTCCCTCTCCTCTGCGTTTAAATTTATCCTTAAATTTATAAATTGAGTGACAATTTAAATTTCGAGCTTACTTATGTTCGCTGTCATGGGTACCCCTCATTAAATTACAGCACCCATTCACTGAAATTCGGTTTT
>JBCBQE010000106.1:0-8428 GCA_039820385.1 Cyanobacteria bacterium J06635_10 | reverse complement strand
GTGGTAGATTAGAAAAGTTTTCTAATCTCGCACATCTAGGAATTCGGGTGTTTCCAGTGAGGAAATGCAACTAGATGGAGGTTTAACCCGAATAGGAGAAAAAATATGCCTGTTGTTTCATTGGCTCAAATGATGGAGTCAGGAGTTCACTTCGGACATCAAACCCGTAGATGGAACCCCAAAATGTCTCCTTACATTTACACTTCTCGTAATGGAGTACATATCATTGACTTGGTGCAAACTGCCCAGTTGATGGAAGATGCCTATAGTTATATGCGAACTCAAGCAGAACAAGGTAAGAAGTTTCTGTTTGTTGGTACCAAGAGACAAGCTGCCGGAATTATTGCTCAAGAATCAAGTCGCTGTGGTGCCCACTATATTAACCAACGCTGGTTGGGTGGAATGCTCACTAACTGGGCAACAATTAAGACACGGGTAGATCGTTTGAAAGATTTGGAGCGTCGTGAAGAAAGCGGTGCCCTGGATTTATTACCCAAGAAAGAAGCCTCAATGTTGCGTCGGGAGTTAGCAAAGCTACAAAAGTACCTCGGCGGCATTAAAACTATGCGGAAAATCCCCGATGTCGTGATCATTGTTGACCAACGCCGGGAGTATAACGCCGTTCAAGAATGTGAGAAACTAGGATTGCCTATTGTATCTATGTTAGATACAAATTGCGACCCGGATGTAGTAGATATTCCCATTCCAGCCAATGATGACGCTATCCGTTCGATAAAATTGATTGTAGGCAAATTAGCAGATGCGATCTACGAAGGTCATCACGGTCAATTAGAAGGTGATGATGAATATGATTATGAAGGCGCTGAGGACGATTACGATTACGAGGATAGCAGCGAATTCAGCGATTACTCTTCTGATGATAGTGGTGAAGAAGAAAACTCAACTGAAGGTTAAGGAATAAGGAAAAGGCAGGAGGTGCAATAGAAATACTCAGATTTTCGGAGTTAGATCGTAAGTGCTGTTACCGGGTTAAGGAATACATACTTGAGATATTTTAGTTTTTTTTTCTTCTCTAGTATTTTTTCCCGTAACTGCCTCCTGCTTTCTTATAGTTTAGGTTTGGGATAAAAATATATCTGAATATGCCACGGCTGAGTAATATAGAAATACTCAATATCCAAGAGCAATTACAACTGTCAGTTAAGTAGAAATTGAGGCAACATGGCGGAAATATCTGCAAAATTAGTCCAACAGTTACGGCAGAAAACTGGCGCTGGTATGATGGACTGCAAAAAAGCGCTAAAAGAAACCGATGGCGACATTGAAAAAGGTATCGAATGGTTACGCCAAAAAGGCATTGCTGGTGCGACTAAAAAAAGCGATCGCATTGCTGCTGAGGGTTCAGTGGAAACCTACATCGAACCTAACGGTAGAGTTGGCGTATTAATTGAAGTCAACAGCCAAACTGACTTTGTTGCTCGTAACGAAGCTTTCAAAGCTTTAGCTCTAAATTTGGCTAAACAAGCGACAACTGCTGATACTGTTGAGTCTTTATTAGCTCAACCTTATTCAGAAGATAAAGATAAAACAGTTGAACAATCTATTACCGAGACGATCGCCCAGTTGGGTGAAAATATCAAAGTACGCCGCTTTGTTAATTATTCCGTATCCGACAACCAAGGTGTTGTAGACAGCTACATTCATACCGGCGGTAGAGTTGGCGTATTAGTTGAACTCAAGTGTGAAAGTGAAGCTGCTGCAAGTAAGGAAGATTTTAAGACATTAGCACGAAACGTTGCCATGCAGGTTGCTGCTTGCCCCAACGTTGAGTATGTAAGTGTAGATGAAATCCCTGCTGAGATTGTTCAAAAAGAAAAAGACATCGAAATGGGGCGCGATGACTTAGCGAAAAAACCTGACAATATTAAAGAAAAAATTGTTCAAGGAAGAATCGATAAGCGTCTCAAAGAAATGACTTTGTTGGATCAGCCTTACATCCGAGATCAAAGTACCTCGATTGAGGAATTGGTAAAACAAACAGGAAGTAGCGTCGGCGAAAAAGTTTCTATCAGTCGCTTTACTCGCTATATTCTTGGGGAAGGTATTGAAAAGAAAGAAGAAAATTTTGCTGATGAAGTTGCCGCACAAATGGGTAACAAGTAACTCAATTAAGTAATGCTTATTTTATACAGGTCAATCTGAACAAGCTTGACCTGTTTTTTATCTAAGTAGATATTACCTTCAAAATTATCAAAGGTAATCTAATATCTTAGAAGCGATTACATCGGATCGGGATTGCGTAATTTAATATCATATTCAGATAAACTGGAAAAAAGGAGATATGGCAAGACCAATCGAGCGAATAGAGCAAGATATTGTTGAGCTAGAAAAAGCTATAGGGGCGATCTCACAACAACTCCAAAACGCTTATGGTAGTTATTTGAATATTTTGGGACAAGCAGTTGGCCAGCAATTGATTTTAGCAAGCTATCATCTGTGTACCCAAGGATATCCAGAGAATTTTCTCAGATTGTCTTTAAATCAACGACAAAAATTTCAGCAAGGTATACGTCATTTGGCGAAAGTCACTGCCAACGATATGCAAGCTTTAATTAACGATCGAGAATTGTCAGAAATAGAGGACGATTTAGTTGAAGAAATAGAAGAAGAAACAGAAGAAGAAACCGAAGAAGAAACAGAAGAAGAATTAGACACAGAAGATGAAGACTTATCAGAAACCTTCCAAAATTTAGAACTCGAAGATGAAGATTTAGAAAAAATTGTCGAAAAATTAGAACTCGATGATATTGTACAAGAGGTCAAGACTTCTTCTCAAACTGCTGACTCTAGTTCAGTTCCTCAAAATATAAAAACTCCTTATTTATCTTCTCCATCTGGTCAATCTCCAGTATTATCTTCAAAAAATTCTGCCAGCAAAGATTGGAAAAGCTGGTTCAATCCTAATACTTCCAACCCCATGGAATTAGCTGCTTGGCAAAAAAACTTAGAAAGAGCCATTGCTTACATTTTGAAAAGTTTGTCCCGCGATGGCAATCGTTTATTACAAAAAGCTAGTATATTACCTCCAAAATTGCCGGAATCTATCTTAGAAACTGCTGTTGCTTCGGCAGAAGCATCTACGGAAGTTATGCCTGGGGTTCCTAATATAATAACTTTGGTAGTTGGAATTGAAGGCGAGCAGGAATTGGAAACGGAAAGCTTGACGCAGATTATGGCTTTTAACCTGCGATTAATTGAAATAGAGTTTGCTGATATGAAACTTTCGTCGGAACGCAAACAAATTCGCAATATTTTAAATCATTTAGGCAAGCTAGGAAGAGAATATCAAAAGAAACAGCGAGAACGTTCCATAGCCACCGCTGAAGCCGCATGGCGTGCTAGCTGGTATGAAGATTAATTAGTGGTTGGTGGTTGGTGGTTAGTGGTTGGGAACTCGCGGAGTTAGTTAGTAGGTTGGGTTGTATGCGCTATCGCTCACGCGAAGCGTCTCCCTCCGGGAGATAGTGTGCCTTTATGGCATAGTGAAACTCAACACCAGCTCGTATGAAGCTTAATTAAGATTTAGGAGTTAATGGTTGGGAGTTAGAAGTTAGGAGTTAGGAGTTATGCAGTAAAATTAATTAAAAATGTTTTAAAATTTAGATTAAAGGTATTTTAAGAATTATTAACTTAATTAAAATATTTCCAGCAATTAATTAACATGAAACACGATTTATAAATTTAAATTTTAGAATTATTTATCTTCAATATGCAAATATATTCTTAATTCCTAATTCCCAATTGCCAATTCCCAATGCCCTTCGGAATAATGACTAATGAACAACCAGATTGGATCAGATTGCAAAAAGCCTTGACGGTGGAAACCGAACAGGGTTTTATTAACTTAAAGGGTAGACAATATCTCTTTAATGAGTTTCTAACTTTAACTTTTGGCAAATTTCCTGTAGGCTTACCTGCAAGCGAACGTCCTCGCTGGCAGCAATTTGCCGTTAAATTTGCAAATTACCCAAATCTGGAAGCTGAAGACAGACAACATTTAGTCGCAGAAACTCGCCGATATCTCTACAAATTACAGCATCTTGGAGAAGGAAGAAGCGATACGCAGTCTAATAATTATAATTCTCAATCAGCTTCAAATTCCAAACCAAAAGTCAAAGTCATCAATCCGAAATCTAAGATTGTTGCGGAGGTGAGTCGGCGACTTGCTCCTGAATTAGACAAAAAACTCAGCGATTTACCGGAAATTGGGTTTAAAAGGGCGAGTAAATTAGAGCGTCTAGGTTTATCTACCGTGCGCGATTTACTATTTTATTATCCCCGGGACTATATTGACTATGCGAATCAAATATGTATTGGCGAGTTAATGGCGGGTGAGACGGTAACGGTTGTCGCAACAGTGAAGCGTTGTAATTGTTTTCCTAGCCCTAAAAATAAGAAATTATCAATTTTAACAATTGATTTAAAAGATAACTCCGGTACTTTAAAAATTAGTCGTTTTTACGCAGGCGCTCGTTACAGCAGTCGTGGTTGGCAAGAAAGTATGAAGCGTCGTTATGCTGTAGGTAGTACTCTAGCAGCCTGTGGTTTGGTAAAGGAAAGTAAGTACGGGTTGACTCTTGATAATCCAGAATTGGAAGTTTTAGCGAATCCTGGGGATGCCATTGAATCCTTGACTGTTGGTAGAGTTGTGCCCGTGTATGCTTTGACAGAGGGAGTCGTAGCTTCTACGGTGCGACAAGCGGTAATTGCTGCTTTACCCGCAACCGCGCAATTAAAAGAACCTTTACCAAAAGGTTTGCGGACTAAATATCAGTTAATGGAATTGAAAGACGCGATCGCCAATATTCATTTTCCTACCGATAGCGATAGCTTGCGAGCAGCACGCCGTCGTCTGGTGTTTGATGAATTTTTCTACTTACAACTTGGTTTACTCCAACGTCAGCAAACAGCGCGTCAAGTTCAAACTAGTGCGATTCTGGCACCCCAAGGTGAGTTATTACCAAAATTCTACGAAATATTACCGTTTCAATTAACAGGGGCACAGGAACGAGTTCTTCAAGATATTCTCAACGATTTGCAAAAATCTACACCCATGAATCGTTTGGTGCAGGGAGATGTAGGATCGGGTAAAACGGTTGTGGCGGTGATTGCGATTATTGCTGCAATTCAATCCGGTTATCAAGCGGCGTTGATGGCTCCTACGGAAGTTTTAGCAGAACAGCATTATCGTAAGTTAGTTGCTTGGTTTAACCTGCTGCATTTACCAGTAGATTTACTTACAGGCTCGACAAAAGTCGCAAAAAGGCGACAAATTCATGGTCAATTAGAAACGGGAGAATTACCACTTTTAGTGGGGACTCATGCTTTAATTCAAGATCCAGTACAATTTCAGCGATTGGGTTTAGTGGTAATTGACGAACAGCATCGTTTTGGGGTGCAGCAAAGAGCGCGGTTACAGCAAAAAGGCGAACAACCCCATGTATTAACTATGACTGCGACTCCCATTCCGCGAACTTTAGCGCTGACAATTCACGGCGACTTAGATGTAAGTCAAATAGATGAATTACCACCGGGAAGACAAAAGATCAAAACTACAGCCTTGAAGGGAAGCGAACGAACTCACGCTTACGATTTGATCCGGCGAGAAATTGCTCAGGGAAGACAAGTTTATGTAGTGTTGCCCTTGGTAGAAGAATCGGAAAAACTAGATGTACGCTCGGCAGTAGAGGAGCATAAAAAGTTACAGGAAGCAGTATTCCCCGAATTTCAGGTGGGATTGTTGCATGGAAAGATGAGTTCCGCCGAGAAAGACGAAGCAATTAGTAAATTCCGCGATCGCCAAACGCAAATTTTGGTTTCTACTACCGTAGTAGAAGTCGGTGTAGATGTACCGAATGCAACTGTGATGTTAATTGAAAACGCTGAGAGATTCGGTTTGTCACAACTGCATCAATTGCGGGGAAGAGTTGGTAGAGGTGCGGCCCAATCTTATTGTCTTTTGATCAGCGGTTCTCGCAGTGCTGACGCTCAACAAAGATTGAAAGTATTAGAACAGTCTCAAGACGGGTTTTTCATATCAGAAATGGACATGCGTTTTCGAGGTCCCGGTGAAGTTTTGGGGACTCGACAATCGGGTATACCAGACTTTACTCTAGCAAGTTTAGTAGAAGACGAAGAAGTATTAATTTTGGCCCGTCAAGCTGCGGAAAAAGTAATAGAAATAGACGCAAGTTTAGAACAGTGGAAATTGATGAAAGAAGAGTTGCAATATCGTTATGAAAGGTTAATGGGTGGAACTATTTTGACGTAATAGAACTAAGTTATTTTATCAAAATCGCGGCTGAGAATATTACAATAATTCAAATAAGAAGAAGGCGATTTAGTATCATAAACCACCCTCTATCAAAAACTATCTTTGTTGGAATTCAATTAAACTCTATAGTCTCAACAAAATCCAAAATCATCTGTTTAAGTGCAACAGCTTCTTGCTTCATAAAACTAGAAGTTTTTCCATCTAAAAAGGTACGTTGACTGCTAACTATATACATAAAATCACCCTCAATAAATGCAATTAATCCTCGATAAGCATCTAACTTTGTCGCAGTACCGTTATTTCCTGTTTTATAAATTCTTGAGCCACCAGGCATATAAAGAAGCACAAAGTAAGAAGCTTCTAAGGTTTGTGCCATATATTCACTATATTCAACCTGTGCTTCAGGCAAATTCGCGACTATTTCTCCAGGGATATATTTATTTACAAGAGTACTTCTCAAATATTCCTCTTGCCCAATAGCTTCCATTTCTTCGATTTGTTTGGAAGGTAAACAATAATAATCGATTCTTAGAAAAGTACCTTCATCATCAGAGAAACTAACTACACCTTCTTGACTTTGAACTTTGCCGCCCCGATGGGAATCTACCGGAATCGGAACTGTAAAATTGCCTAATGGCGAGTCATATTCATCTATACTAAAGGCTATATCTACTATTGTTTCATCTTCCCCATCGAGTAATTCTTCCAATTCTGCTTCTTCAAAGGCGGAAATTACATCTTCTATAATTTCTTGGGCTTGATCGTCATCAACTTCTAAAGCCTCCTGTAAACTTTTAAGTAAAGCCATTTTTGCGATCGGGATATGCATTTCTTCTTCGTCTAAGATTACACTTACCCCAGCCGCAAACGCATCTTCTAATAATTCATCTGCAAGTTTATCATTAGCAGCATTGAACAGCGCCCCTACCTTCTTTTTTTTCGCTAGATTTAGAAGTCTATCAAGCATTTCTGATAAATCTTCATCCGAATATTCTTCAAAAATCTCGAATCCCCAAAGTATATCAACCAAAAATTCTATATCTACATTTTCTAAGGAAGAGTCGGCAGCTGCGGTTATAACTGCAATTGAAGCCACTGCTTCTTCTGGAGTCAGTGCCTCTTTCAAAATCTCTTCTGTGTTAAAAAATTTATCATATTTGTTCATAACTGTTATCTCCATGCATGATTTTTTGGGTGCAAATAAAAAGCGATCGTGGTTACTGTATTCACAATATTATGTTAGATACGTTTAGAAAAAGATTTTATGACTGGATTGAAATTACCCGCTCTATGGCGGCATTAAATTATAAGTAATTTAGATATTACTAGAATATAGTTACCTGTTCTAGAAATTAGAAGAATTGGTATATAAAAATGGGAATCTAAAACTTAGATACTTATACTGTAAGCTTTTGAGTGATTTAAAATATTTTGTTAAATTTTCCTTCTAATTTATAGCTATTTATTGATATAATTTTATATTTTTTAGTTTTACACTGCTTATGTTACTTGTTTATTATCCCGCGTTTTGCTCATGACTAATGACGAGTACCCTGCCAAATTTTTTTAAGAGAAAAAAATTTGGCAGGGTACCCTTGACAAACCGGCAATTACGGTTTTTATCTTTACTAACTAGCTTGTTCCAAGTACTGGTTGATATCTTCTATAAGCCGAGTAAGCTCAGCTTCCGTTGTCAAGCGAATAGTGGCATCTCGCACAGTAAGTAAAACCTTTGCCGCAAAAGGGGTAGCCCAGATATTCGGATTGCAAAAAATTTCTAGAAATACTTCTCCCGTATAACGGTATTCCATGCTCGATTGAGGATTCGGTTTACCTCCAGCACCAGCAGTTTTAGTCGCAACCACTTTGAGTTTCAGCATCAATTCATCTATAGCAGCTTTTAATTCCTTTGCCGCCGCAGGTGAAAAGTTAAAAGATACAGAACCTTCAACTAGGTTAAGTGTCAAATGATTTGCAGACATGAGTTATTTATCAAAAATCTTGTTTTTCTATTTTCCCTCTATATGGGGCATCAAAATTCGTAATATTTCTTTGTAATATTAAAACTTCGCTTTCACCTAATTTAGGCTACAGGTAAATATAGTAATTCTCAACTAGATTAAAGAAAATTAT
>JBCBQE010000105.1:0-11963 GCA_039820385.1 Cyanobacteria bacterium J06635_10 | reverse complement strand
CTCCCCATCCCCCCATCTCCCCCTCTCCCCCCCTCCCCATCTCCCCATATCCCTCTCTCCCCATCTCCCCCTTCCCCCCATCTCCCTCTCTCCCCATCTCCCCTCTAACTGCTAAATTGACTTATGGCAGTTGGGAGTAGAAAAAATGAGATTGTTAATTTCTAACGATGATGGTATTAACGCTTTGGGTATACGTACCTTAGCTAATATTATGGCAGAAGCGGGTCATGATGTGAGTGTAGTTTGCCCGGATAGGGAACGTTCCGCTACGGGACATGGGTTGACTTTGCATCAACCAATTCGTGCTGAAATTGTCGAATCGGTGTTTCACCCAGCGATCGAGGCTTGGGCTTGTGATGGTACTCCCTCAGACTGCGTAAAATTAGCGCTGTGGGCTTTGCTGGATTCACCACCCCAACTGGTTCTTTCAGGGATTAATCAAGGTGCTAATTTAGGAACAGAAATTCTTTATTCTGGAACTGTTTCCGCAGCAATGGAAGGCTTGATTGAAGGAATTCCCAGCATTGCATTTAGCCTTACTAGTTATTCATCCAAGGATTTTGCAGGTGCAGCAAAATTTGCCAAAATGCTTGTTGACCAACTAGCCCAAAAATCTGTACTAGATTTGATGTTACTTAATGTTAATATTCCGGCGGTAGAATCGGACCAAATCAAAGGCATGAAATTCACCCGTCAGGGAGTGCGGCGCTACGTTGACGTGTTTGATAAACGGGTAGATCCACGGGGTAAAACTTACTATTGGTTAACAGGAGAAGTTCTTGAAGATGTAGAACCACCAGTAAGTTTTAATTTACCTGAAAATATACCGATTGATGTGCATGTTATACGTGATAACTACATTAGTGTTACTCCTTTACATTATAATCTGACTTATCCAAATGGACTAAAACACTTACCTTTTGCCGAATTCAAGTTTGAATGAAATATTTTATGTCGGAAAATTAAAGCTTTTTCAGAGGTTAAATGCATTACTGAAAAATATAGGTTATAAAGTAGAAACGTCTATACCTTAAGACGTACATTAAAATTACTTGCAGTATAAGTTTGAAAGTGATTCGCCTATCTTGCGCGAAAACACCATTAAAAACATATGCTGTATGAATAATTTACCCTTCTACAAGAACGGGTAAGACAGCATTAATTGAACTCCCTTGGAGTCACATTTTTTGTATTGTTCGCCCGCTCAATCTTGACAAGCAACACTCATGTCTAGGATAGAGAACAGATTTACCGTAAAATTTTGGGGCGTTCGCGGCAGCATTCCCTGTCCCGGGCCTCAAACCGTTCGTTATGGAGGTAATACCCCTTGTGTCGAGATGCAAGTGGGCGACAAACGCTTTATTTTCGATGGGGGTACCGGAATTCACGTTTTAGGGCAATCTTTGTTACCTAAAATGCCGTTAGAAGCTTACCTTTTCTTCACTCACTCTCATTGGGATCACGTGCAGGGGTTTCCGTTTTTTACTCCTGGATTCGTTGGGGGTAATAAATTTCATATTTTTGGTGCAGTAGCGCCTGATGGTTCTACCGTTGAACAACGTCTAAACGACCAGATGCTACATCCAAACTTCCCCGTACCTTTGCAGATTATGCAGTCCAATTTGGACTTTTATGAGGTAAATCCTGGAAAAACGATTCATATAGAAGATATTGCCGTAGAAACTGCACCGCTAAACCATCCAGGTGAATCCGTAGGATACCGAGTTAATTGGCAAGGTGGTTCTGCTGTATATGTTACGGACACGGAACATTATCCCAATAAGTTGGACAAAAATGTTTTAAGGCTTGCTGATAACGCCGATATTTTAATTTATGATTCAACTTATACCGATGACGAATATTATTCGCCTAAATCACCCAAAATCGGCTGGGGACATTCTACATGGCAAGAGGCTGTCAAAGTAGCCAAAGCCGCCAATGTGAAAACTTTAGTAATTTTCCACCACGATCCAGCTCACGACGATGAGTTTTTAGATCGGATTGGACAAGAAGCTAAGCAGAAATTTTCCGGTGCAGTCATGGCAAAGGAAGGGATGGTACTAAACGTTCCTTGTTCTCTGGCTTTATCAAAAACTTTTCCTATTAGTCGCTATTCAACATAAAGCAATTCTGGCAAAGTAATTATAGAATTTGGATTAAATTGGTATTCGAGAGCCTTAGTTAAACTATGGCGAATTGGGAATAGGTAATGGTAAATGGGTAATGAGTAACAGGTGATGGGTAATGGTGAATGAGTAATGGGTAATTTTGAAAATCCAACTCATAACTCATAACTCTTAACTCCTAACTCCTAACTCCTAACTCCGTGAGCTCCCCCTACTCCCGTTCTTATTAAACCTCTCGTCCCAAAATTGACGTGCCAAATCTGTCTAAAAATGGGTGTTCTGTGTGGGTTACTTCTTCAACGGAATTGATTCAAACTCCTACTGCTGTCGCTCTTGGTAAATTTGATGGCGTTCATCGTGGCCATCAAAGGGTAATCCAACCAATTTTGCATGAATCAGCAGACACAGAACGTATTTACCCAACAGTTATTACATTTCTTCCGCATCCTCAAGAATTTTTTACGGGAAAACCTAGAAGATTGTTGACTCCTTTGGATGAAAAAGTCCAACAGTTAGAACTGCTTGGGGTAGAACAACTTGTATTAATCCCCTTCAACAAAGAATTATCTACTTTGACTCCCACTCAGTTCGTAGAACAAATTATCGTAGAAAAATTGCAAGCTTCTAGAATCAGCGTTGGACAAGATTTTTGCTTTGGCTCCAACCGCAGCGGTACTGCTTTTGATTTACAGGTGCTCGTCGCTAAGTACGGTATTCCCGTTACTATCGTTCCTCTGGAAACTCATGAAGACGATTTACCGCTACAAGTAGAAGAAACTCGCATCAGCACTTCAGTTATTCGTCAAATACTCGAAGCTGGCGACATTGAAAGAGCAAACCTACTGCTTGGCAGACCTTACACTATACAGGGTACTGTAGTCAAAGGACAGCAACTCGGCAGAACTATCGGTTTCCCTACTGCCAATTTGCAATTACCAGAAGATAAGTTTTTACCCCAACAAGGAGTTTACGTCGTTCGAGTTAGCGCCCTTAAGGAAGCAAATACAACCTTAAACAACCACCCGGGAGTAGTGAACATCGGAAATCGTCCCACCGTAAACGGTACTCATCCCACAGTAGAAGTACATCTTTTAGATTTTTCTGGAGATTTATACGATCGAAAACTGGAAATAAAATTAGAAAAATTTCTCAGGCCAGAACAAAAATTTGGCTCCCTAGAAGCACTAAAAGCTCAAATTCAACTCGACTGCACCACCGCCAGAAAATTTTTCAGTATTGAGTGTTAGTTTACTCCAACTGTGGGAACAATAACAAAGGGATGGGGAGACAGTGAACAGTGAACAGTTAACAGTGAACAGTGAACAGTTAACAGTTAACAGTGAACAGTGAACAGTGAACAGTGAACAGTGAACGGTGAACAGTGAACAGTGAACAGTGAACAGTGAACAGTGAACAGTGAACAGTGAACAGTGAACAGTGAACAGTTAACAGTTAACAGTGAACAGTGAACAGTGAACAGTGAACAGTGAACAGTGAACAGTGAACAGTGAACAGTGAACAGTGAACAACTAATAATTGATCATTGATAACTCCTTATTCCCAATCTAAAATCTAAAATCCAAAATCCTGGTGTGCATGAGAGACAAAATTGACGCTCTGACACAAAATCTAGCTCGTACTATTGTTGGTAAAACTGAAGCTATCCGCTTGGTATTAGTCGCCTTATTAGGTGGCGGACATGCTTTGCTTGAAGATGTTCCCGGAGTGGGCAAAACTTTGCTAGCAAAATCCTTAGCTCGTTCTATTGATGGTAAATTTCAACGGTTACAATGCACGCCAGATTTATTACCTACTGATATTACGGGTACTAATATTTGGAATCCCAAAACTGGTGAATTTACTTTTCTCGAAGGTCCCATTTTTGCTAACGTGATGCTAGCAGACGAAATCAACCGCGCTACACCCCGTACTCAATCGGCGTTGCTAGAAGTTATGGAAGAGGGACAAGTTACAACAGATGGTGTCTCTCGTGCCGTTCCCAAACCGTTTTTTGTCATCGCCACCCAAAACCCCGTTGAATATCAAGGTACTTTTCCCTTACCGGAAGCGCAAATGGACAGATTTATGCTGTCTTTGAGCTTGGGTTACCCTACGGAGCAAGAAGAATTGCAAATGCTACAGCGGCTCCAAGACGGTAGTAAATTTACTGATTTACAACCTTGTATTACTTTGGCAGAAGTTGAAGAATTACAGAGGATTTCTGCTGGTATCAAGGTAGAAGCTTCATTACAACAATACATGCTCGACTTGGTACGAGCCACGAGGTGCGATGAAGAAATTACTCTCGGTATTAGTCCCAGGGGTACTGTAGCATTGCACCGCGCCACCCAAGCCTTTGCGTATCTTTCCGGACGCGATTACGCAATTCCCGATGACGTGAAATTCATTGCTCCTTATGTTCTGAGTCATCGTTTGATTCCCGTGGGAGGACGCAGAGCGCAAAGTGTTATGGAACGTTTGTTACGGGTGGTGGCGATTCCTTGAATCAGAAATTAGTTGTTAGCTGTTAGTTATTAGTAGTTAGTAGCACATTTTTTTGTTGTGTTACGGCTACAAAATGTATCTTTTTGCCGTAACGCACCATTTAATATACAAGAATTTGAACGTGCCTCAGTTTTGGGTAATGGTATTGGAATCAAAAAAAACTACCCTTTCGGCTTTATCTGCACTTCCCCAAGCTCTTACTTATTTAATGGCTAATCCTAACCCGGATAAACCCGTGTTTGGTATGGTAACGAATGGAGATGACATTTTATTTATCTCATTTTGCCGAGAAGTCTGGTACGTTATTCCTTTTGATAAAACAATCATTGTTTGTGAAAAGCCAAAAGTTTTATGGAAGGAACATCATTTAGCATATACAAATAAGCAACCTGATATAAGTTTCTCGGATGGTTATAGTATTTAGTTTCACGAAAACGCAACCCCAAAAGGAATTTAAGCGGGTTTCATGCAGATTGTAGAAACCCAATATATCCTTTCTCTATATTTTCTAAGAAATATTCTTCTCAAAAAAATCCACTACTGTTTGAGCAATGACTTCATTCCCATCAATCGCAATGGGTTCTTGACAACGAGGTGGTTTTATGGGTTGTTTGAGAAATTCCCAGGAACTTTCAAATAATTCGGAGGGAGTCAAAATTTGATGATAGTTATAATCTGATATACCTTCTATCAGAAATGCTGATTCGGCAAATTCTTCTCTAGTAACTGAAATAATCGGCACTCCTAATTTTGTCGCTTCCGCAAAAGTACCGAAGCCCGGTTTGGAAACTACTCGTCCGCAAATCGGCATAAAATCCACGGGACGGGTTTTTATATCTTTAATTTTTA
This sequence comes from Cyanobacteria bacterium J06635_10, assembly GCA_039820385.1. Classification (GTDB taxonomy): domain Bacteria; phylum Cyanobacteriota; class Cyanobacteriia; order Cyanobacteriales; family Nostocaceae; genus Rivularia. The sequence goes on along the minus strand of JBCBQE010000105.1, from coordinate 6,483 downwards.
TTAAGTTTGGTAAATCTGGTGCCGATTTATCGAAGGTGATAAATTGCCAATCTGGAAAATGTCTGAGGTTATCGTAGGGAATTTGTTGTAATCCTAAACCACCAAAGGTCAGCAATACCGTTTTTTCAGGAGGAGTAGTTATTCCCCACTTTGATTTTACTTCCTCGGCATCCATAAAAGGATAACCACCAGTTAAACCGATATCGGTGATATTATTAAATGCCTGCATCGGTTCGTAGAAGGGAAGACGAAAAAGGCGATCGCATTTTCCATAGCATTCACTAATCCAATCAGCTACGTCAACAAAATCACCACCCCAATCTCGGTAAATAAAATCCCATCCAAAGTTACTTATCATCCAACAAGGAATATTAGCAGCTTTACCAATTTCTGCAGCTAAGAAGGGAATATCTGCCAAAATTAAATTGACGCGATTTTGATGAATAAAATCAACTTCGGAAGCAATTATAGAACGATAATTTTTCTTAATTTCTAATAATTTTTCTAAAGTAGCTGGTTTATCCATTTTCAAGCTATCAGCTTGCACCACCCCTAGATCGTAAGCACGGGGACGATGAATAAAATCACCTTGGATATAACATTCCAACAACCAACGGGGTGCAGTTGTCACCATAATTAACAAGACTTCCGGACATAACTTTTGAATAGTTGCCGCTACAGCAGCCGTACGAGTTGCATGTCCGAAACCGTGATTAGTAATTGCAATATATAGAATAGGACGTTCCATTTTGGATTTTAGATTTTAGATTAATAATTAATAGTTAGGAGTTATCAATGATCAATTATTAGTTGTTAATTATTCATTGTTAATTGTTCATTGTTAATTGTTCATTGTCTCTTACTTACAAAACCTTTCAATCTCCTCAACCAATTGGTCAATTTCCGATTCTAAAGTAAAGTAATGAACGCAAGCACGGACACAATCAGGATCAGCAATTTTACGGGTAAGTATACCTTGTGATTCCAAAAATGTTACTAGTTCTAAACTTGTTTTAGATTGGTTATTTTCCAGTTGAAAAGAAACCAAACCCGATTCGGGGGGAGAATCTCGCAAGCATTTAATACCCGATACTGCCATTAATTTTTGCCAAAGGTACTCGCTGTTATGACAAATTTGTTCGTAACGTTTCTCAGATGTTCCCCATTGTTGGTGAAGGGCGATCGCTTCAGTTAAACCAAAATAAAAGGGATAAGCAGAAGTAGCAATTTCATATCTTTCCCCACTTTCCTGCCATTTTACAGGTTTAGCTTGACCATCCACTACAACGCTACGCCAACCGACAAAGGTAGGATAAAGAATTTCTCGTGCTTGGGGACGTACGTACAAACCTCCGACACCGGGAGGCCCACACAACCATTTATGACCTGTAAAGGCATAAAAATCCGCTCCTAATTCGGTGAGATTTAATGGCAATAATCCTACAGATTGTGCCGCGTCTACCATTAATTTCGTATTATTGCTTCTGCAGACTTCTACTATTTTCTCTAGGGGTAAAACTTGTCCCGTGTTCCAAAGTACGTGACTTAAAGCTACCATGCGGGTCTGGGGACGTAAATGTTGAGCAATTATTGCTACAGGATCGCCAGTATTTAAAGTTGCCATTATTGGGCAGGTAGTGACTTCTAAGTCAAATCTGCGTGCTATTTCATCGGCGGTAGCAATAATTCCTGGATGTTCGCAGTCTGTAAGAAGTATATGGTCGCCAGCTTGCCACTCAATACCCCACATGGCAATATTACAACCAACGGTTACATCTTCAGTAAGTGTGATTGTTTCCGGTGGCACATTCAACTCGGTTGCTATTGCTACTCTTGTGGCTTTAGTCTGTTGTATAAGCCAAGCATTAACTTCGCTACCAAAAGGACCTATTCGTTGAATGTCATCTTGAGCTTGAATGACGGCATCCATGGCCTCCTGCGGCATGGGCCCTTGACCTCCGAAGTTAAAATAAGCTTTATTCTGTAATGCTGGAAATTTTTGTCGATATTGATGCAACCAGGTTTGTGTAGCAGATATACTCGTCATATCAATTTTAGATTTTGGAGTTGGATTATTCGTATCGTTGAAAGTTAGGGGTTTGTTACTTTGTAACGCTTTGTAAAATAGCTGTGGATAAGCTTAGCCAATTATTCTAGAAAGATATTTTTTGATATAAACTAAAACACTTTTAAATTAAATATTTTCAACTTATGTGAGGAAAATCGTCATTTGACTTGAACAAGGGACCCAAACAAGTAAATTAGATGTTGAATGGCAATTACACTTTATTTTGTTCTGTTTCTCAACCGATGTATTTTGCATAATGATAACTTTAGTTATCTTGATTACCCCCAGATTGCGTTAATTATTGTTAGTTTAGAAGAATGTTAATAAATGCCGAACTACTGCTGCAATATCAAAAGTGTAAACGCCGACCTTTTTTGAATGTTCGCGGCGATAAAACTCAGCAAGATGCCCCTAGCGACTTGTTGTTGAAGTTGTATCAAGATAAATATGCCCATAGAAAAAAGGTTTTAGCAAAACTAAGTTATCAGCGTCCAAAGTATCCCTTGGGGGAAGCTAAAACTGGGGAAGCGGCAACTTTACAATTGATGCAGCAGGGAGTTGAATGCATTTACAAAGGATTGCTCGTCACAAGGTATTCTAACGGTCATACTCTGTTAGCGCATCCGGATTTACTGATCAAGCAAGAGGGACATTCAAGATTCGGAGATTGGATGTACGTTCCCACAAGGGTTGAATTAGGTAAGCGTCCCAAACAAGAATACCAAGTTATCGCCGCATTTTATGCTTTTGTGTTAGCAGCAGTGCAGCAAGTTGAGCCGGAAACGGCTTGGTTAATGCTACGCGGTAAAGAAACGAAGTATAACGTCGATCTAGTCAAGTGGATACCTCGGATGCAAGAAATTTTAGATGAATGCATCGAAACATTGCACTTAGCAACACCTCCGGAGGTATTTATTTCGCGGCAAAAATGCAGTCTTTGTAATTGGTACAGTAGTTGTCATCAAACTGCGTCAGAACAAAAACATCTTTCCCTAGTACCGGGAGTAACACCTGGACGTTACGATCGGTTAAAAATCCTTGACATTACGACTTTAGAATCACTTGCTCAAACCAATCCTTCTGAATTAGAAGATTTACCAGGTTTTGACAGTGAAGTTGCGACCAAGCTGATTTTACAAGGAAAATCTTTATTAGCAAACCGTCCGCTTATCTTACCCCAAGCACTGATTGAACCAACAATTTATCAAGATACGTCAACCAGATCCCAATATGGGCTGACTGTACCAAAACTCAGCGATTTATCTCTCTTTGAAGCACAACCGCGATCGATTGAATATCCCACAAATGTAGAAATTGACCCAGTCGTTTACGAAACCGTCACCTATAGTGCCCCAATAGAACTCTATTTTGACATTGAAGCGCAGCCGGATTTAAATTTAAATTATTTGTTAGGGGTTTTAGTAGTTGACAGAGAGAATAATACAGAAGAGTTTTATTCTTTCTTGGCAGAGAATCCCAGCGAAGAAGAATTAATTTGGCAGCAATTTCTAGAATTAGTTTGGCGATATCCCGATGCACCAATTTATCATTTTTGCGTTTATGAGTTCGATACAGTTCAAAGATTAGCAAAACTTTACCGCACGCCTTCGGCAAATGTATTACCAGTCTTGAATAGATTCGTCGATATTTACGAACAACTTACTCAGACGTTGGTATTACCGTTAGAAAGTTTTGCTTTAAAAGCAATTGCTCGGTGGTTGGGATTTGAATGGCGTGATAAAGAAGCCTCTGGTGCTAAGTGTATTTACTGGTACGATCGATGGTTAAAAAATGGCGATCGCGCTTTATTAGAAATCATCAAACGTTACAACGAAGATGATTGTCGTGCTACCTACAGCGTTAAAGATTGGTTGGTAAACTTTTTTGAAAGTGAATACAACATTGAGTAAAGATAAGAGGTAAAAATCTTAACCAGTAACTCTTAACTTTTTTTGTTGTATTGTGATATCTTATTTGTGATTTTCATAGATTAATAATAGTTTGCCGTGAGAATTAGAAAACTATTTAAATTACCGCTAATTATTGTATTCTTAGTCACAATTATAATTGTCACGCTTTTTTTAACCAACTTCGGCACTTCTGCTGTAGAAGTAACGGGTATCGAATTTATCGGACAAGCAATTTTACCTACAGGTACTAATTTTAAAAATACCGAATTAGGAGGATTGTCGGGAATCACTTATGACGCGAAAAAACAACTTTATTATGCTATATCCGACGATCGTTCTCAAAAATCGCCAGCAAGATTTTACACTTTTCAAATAAATCTCCCTATCGATTCTTTTCAAAAAAGTGATATTACACCCGTTGCGGTAACAACTTTAAAAGATAGAAACGGCAAAACGTTTCCTGCTGGTACTATAGATCCAGAAGGAATCGCACTAAATAATGATTCATCTATATTCGTTTCATCAGAAGGTGATGCAAGAAGAGGAATCAATCCATTTATCAAAGAGTTTTTATTAGATTCTGGACAAGAAATTTCCAGTTTACCAATACCTCAAAAATTTTTAGTATCTAAAGACAAAAAGCAAGGTATTCGCAACAACTTAGCTTTTGAAAGTCTCACCATAACACCGGATAAAAAGTATTTATTTGCAGCAACTGAAAATGCATTGCTTCAAGATGGTGAAGAAGCTAAACCCAACCAGGGAAGTTTATGTAGAATCTTGCAATATAACCTAATTACTAAACAAGTAGAAAAAGAATTTCTTTATAGCACCAAACTAGTAAAACCCTTCTTTAAACTTACTGGGAGATTCTCCAGTGGTTTAACTGATTTAATCGCCCTCGATAATCAAGGACATTTTCTCAGTATAGAAAGAACTTTTACTGGTTTCGGTTTTGTCAATACATTATTTAAAGTATCTTTGGGAAATGCTGACGATATTCAAAAGATTGATAGTCTGGAAAAAATTGATTCCCAAACCATTAAGCCTGTAGAGAAAGAATTGCTATTAAACTTAGGAGAGTTAGAAATTGCATTAGATAACACCGAAGGTTTAACTACTGCAGCAAGTTTACCAAACGGAGAACCTTCTTTAATTTTAGTCAGCGATAATAACTTTAATAATCTCCAACGTACTCAATTCTTAGCATTCCAACTCAAGATAGAATCCCGTATTGAAAGACTTTTACGCTTAATTCGCGAATTTTTCTAAGTTCAAAGAAAGAAAGTCCTAATGATATCAAGTCCGGCTAATTACTTATTATATAGTTGAACGTAAAATATTCAGGACTTACGCAATTGTCACAAGATCCTGGCTGGTGCCGTACACTCACCGTCTTATTATTGGGTTAAAAACGAAGCAAAGTGTCACGTGCCCCTACGAGAAAAATATGCCAGTTGCGTAAGTCCTAATATTATAACTCCTAACTCCTAACTCTTAACTCTATCAGGATATGATAAGTGTTTAACCGGAAATGATATGAGCCTCGTAGTTGCACCGAGGTGGGATAAGCCGATTAAAGTGAAAGCGAAGGACATGTCTCCCTATATTTAACTATACCTTCTCCAAGTATTACTTAAGTACTAACAAATATTTTCAGCTTAAATCCTAACCATCAGTATTTAAGCTGACACAATTTAGCCTGGAAACAAAAAATGTACATAATCAATGAAAAAGCTTACTATTCATGACTTATAGAGTTTTTATGATTATGTAAAGCCTAAGCTAATTAAGTATCTTCACTTAGCTGTTCGCCGAGAATCCACGTAGTATTCATGAGTGTTTCCGTGAAATTTCTCATAGGCATCGCTAGTTGTATGTGTTACATAATATCTAGTGTATTCCCCATAAATCTCAGTATGTTTGGTTAAAACTTTACATATATATTCATTCTTGCTTGATTATCGTCAGTAAATACTAACTCTCTCTCGAATTTGAAATGTATTAATTAATTGATTTATGTTACAACAAGAAATCAATAAAATGTTAACGCAAAAGCATAAAATAGAATTAGATGCTTATATTGGAAAATTTTTGACCCATCGTTATTTAATCAGAGATTTAATAGGTAAAGGAGGAGGAGGAAAAGTATATTTAGCAGAAGATTGTACTAACGGTGGAATGCCAGTAGCGGTTAAAATTCTGTCGTTAAACTTGGATAATAAAACCATATCCCAACGCTTTGCTAGAGAAATTTTTATTGGTGCTCAATTAGGACGTAAAAGCAAACATATTGTCAAAATTTTAGGTTATGGAATTACTGATGATAAAATTCCATTTTATGTAATGGAATATCTTCAAGGAAAAAATTTATTGCAAGTAATAAATAATCAGCCTTTAATATTCGATAAATTCTTAGATATTTCCTATCAAATTTGTTTGGGTTTACAATGTGCTCATAAAGGTGTCAGCCTCAAAGGAAATATTTCTCCTGTTGTTCATCGA
>JBCBQE010000104.1:0-11995 GCA_039820385.1 Cyanobacteria bacterium J06635_10 | reverse complement strand
GTAGAGTATTATTATGTAATAATACGTAAGCTATGATAGAGCCCTTTAGGTTTTTCTATAACTATCAGTAAATTCGCTCTAGGACAACTAGTAGATACAGAGTTAGACTATGACTCGGATTTTATACAATAAAGACTGGGTGAAGTGTAATCTTTATCTCACGTAAAGTTTTAAAACTTCACAGTTAATTAACAGGGTTTTCTACTAATATTTTTGATTACACATCTTTCTGGACTGAATTATTGTGGAGAAGTATGCAAACCAAACAAAAACTAAAAGTTTCTATACTCATCAGCGATTTATCTCTTACTGGAGCGGGTAGATGGGGAGGCGGCGGTGTGCGTTCTTTTTTACTTGCACAAGCGCTGCAAAAGCTTGAATGTCAAGTAGAGATTTTAGGATTTGTTTTCGGGAATCAATCATCTGTAAGTCCTCAATCCGAAATTAAGGTTTATACCTTTAATGGTTACAATTATCCGCGATTTATATCATCAGCTTCCGAACTTCTCAAGAAACTTGATGGTGATATTATTTATGCAATGAGACCGAAAGCGACTACTTTTGGTTTATCATTATTGAAAAGATTTAAAACTCGAAAACCTATAATTTTAGATATCGACGATTGGGAATTGAGTTGGTTTGGTGGTGAAAAGTGGCGTTATCGTCCTTCGGTAAAACAGTTTGCTAAAGATATCTTGAAATCGGACGGTGCTTTAAGATATCCAGATCACCCGCTTTATTTAAAACGGATGGAAGATATAGTGCACAAAGCTAATGCCGTTACCATTCATACTCAATTTTTACAAAAACGATTTGGTGGGGTTTATATACCAAATGGTAAGGATACTTCTCTTTTTAATCCCGAGCTTTATAATTCTGGAGAAAGTAAAAAGCGTTATGGACTTTCCGAGCATAAAATTTTAATGTTTCCCGGTGCGCCAAGACCTTATAAAGGAGTAGAGGATGTTTTGATTGCACTGGATAAGTTGAATGATTCTACTTTCAAGTTGGTAATTGTCGGTGGTAGTCCCTATGATAATTACGATGCTAAATTAATGGAAAAGTGGGGACGTTGGATAATTCAATTACCAAAGCATCCATCCGAGAAAATGCCGGACATTGTTGCAGCAGCAGATGTAATTGTTGTTCCTCAACGCGATACTCCAGCAGCTTTAGCTCAATTTCCTCTTAAACTAACAGATGGAATGTCAATGGCAAAACCTGTTTTAGCAACAAGAGTAGGCGATATTCCAGATATTTTGGATGACACCGGTTATATGGTAGATCCCAGCAGTCCCGAACAAATTGCCGATAAAATTGAGTATATTTTCCAGAATTTAGAATCAGCTATGGAAAAGAGTAAAAGAGCCAGAGAAAGATGTATTAAATATTATAGTATAGATGCGATGGCATCAGATTTATCTCAAGTTATTTCTAGTTTGTAAGTTATCATAAATTGGTTAAAAATCTCTTGATAAAGAACAAATTAATTGAAAAAATTATTATCTTTACTCCAATTATAAAAACTAAGCAAAAAGCTCCATGTCTACAAAAAAGCTACTTTATAGATTTGCTAAACCTTATCCTGGCTGGATTATAATCACAATACTTTTAGGTTTTTCGGGAGCTTTATTTAATGGAGTTGGTACTACACTAATTGTCCCAGTAATTTTAAGGATTGTTGGACAAGAAATTGACTTAGGTAATGCGCCTCCGATTATTAAAGCAATTTTTTCTCCGTTTGATAGTTTTCCAGAAGAATATCGACTCGGGCTGATGGCAGGGATAATTCTATTAACAATTATTTTAAAAAATTTAGCAAATTATGCCAGTGCATTAACATCTAGTAGCTTGACGCGCAGGATAACTAGAGATATACGTGAGGCAGGAATAAAGCTATTACTAGAAATTGATATTGATTATTACTCCAAGATGAAAGTTGGTGAATTAATCAACCGTCTTGGTGGAGAAACTAGCCGTGCTGCTAATGCGGTGCGACTCATTGTCAAATTAATTACTTTGGCAATTACAATCTTAGTTTTTACTGGGATTTTGATATCAATTTCTTGGCAGTTAACTATTGCGGCAACGCTATTGTTATCTTTGGTAGTCATAGTAAACCAGTATGCGATTGTCCGTTCCAAAAAGTTTGGTAAGCAGTTAAGCGCAATATCAAAAGGATATTCTATCGCCATGCTAGAAACTTTGAATGGAATACGTTTAGTTAAATCAACTGGGAATGAAAATAAAGAAATTAAAAGAATAACCAAGTTAATAAAAGAACGAGAACAGGCAGATTTTAAATCTCAGGCAAACTCTGAAGCTATTGCACCTATTAGTGAAGTAATGGGTATTACAGCTTTATTAGGAATTGTATTATTAAGTCGAGTTATTTTTAGAACGCAAATTGCTACAGCTTCAGTACAGCTACTGACATTCTTATATGTTTTATTAAGAGTACTGCCGTTAATGTCTCAATTAAATACGTTACGCAGTAACCTTGCGAATATAACTCCTAGCATTAGTATTGTTGCTGAGTTTTTAGACACAACAGATAAACCGTTCATGGGCAATGGTGATATCAGTTTTAGCAAGTTAGAAAAAGGAATACATTTCAATTCTATTTCTTTTAATTACCCAGGCCACGACAAACTAATACTTAAAGACGTAGATTTATATTTACCTCGTGGTACTACCCTGGCTTTAGTAGGAGGTTCGGGTGCAGGTAAATCCACTTTAGCCGACCTTTTACCAAGATTTTACGACCCAAATTCCGGTAATATTACTATTGATAATACCGACTTACGAGAATTTAATATACAATCGCTGCGAAAATCAATGGGAATCGTCTCTCAAGACACCTTCCTTTTCAACGATTCCGTAAAAAATAACATTGCCTACGGAGAATTCCAAGTTAGCGATGAAGAAGTAATTTCCGCTGCCAAACGCGCCAACGCTTACGAATTTATCACCAAATTACCCCAAGGATTCGATACAGTAATTGGCGATCGCGGTGTGATGTTGTCTGGTGGGCAAAGGCAAAGATTAGCAATAGCAAGAGCTTTGGTACAAAATCCAGAAATACTGATCCTTGATGAAGCCACCTCTGCATTAGATACAGTTTCCGAAAGATTAGTACAAGAAGCTATCGACGATTTGAGTCGCGATCGAACTACTTTAGTAATCGCACACCGTCTTTCTACCGTGCAAAAAGCCGATCAAATTGCTGTTTTAGATCAAGGGCGTGTGGTGGAGGTGGGAACCCATAACGAACTGTTACAGAAGAATGGTTATTATAAGCGCCTTTATTTAATGCAATTTGGCAATAAAGAAAAAGTAGAAAATAACCGCCAGCAAAGTTTGGTACGGATATCTTACGAAATGCGCACGCGGTTAAATTCGACAATCGGTTTGCTACTTTTACTGCTTGATAATTTAAGCGAAAATTCTCAAGAGCAGCAAGAATTATTAGAAGAATGCTATAAATCTGCTTGGAAAATTCTCAATATTGTTGATATTTTTGATGATATTTTTACCTTACAAAAAAACTGGCAACTAGTATCAACTGTAAGTGAAGGTAGCGGTGAAGTTGGTCGAGAGGAAGTATCAACAGATATCTCTAAAGATTTCCGTAACCATACTGAATCAATACTTGCTTTATTAGACCCTTTAGTTCACCAAAAAGAAGATAATAATCAACCAAAAGACGAGATAGTTTCTCAAGCTTATCAATCAGCTTTACATTTGCTAAATCAATTAAAGTACTTTGAGGATAGCATTAAATAATAGTTAGTGGCGAAAGAGTAATAGATATATAATTGATTGTTTATTTATTGGCTTTGACAAGAGAGTAGAATAATTCTGATACATCGGATAAACAAAAGAATGATTATTTCGCTTATTTTCCATTTCTAATTATTCATATAATAATTTTAAATTAACATACATATTCAGTATTAAATCAATAGTTAACATTCATGAAAAATATGAGTCACAAAAAACATTACATTTATTTTATTAGAGAAGAGTTACCCAAGCCGGAAGCACATTTAGTTCAATCTACAAATGCAGCTAATGCCGCCGCGAATTTAGGTTACTCGACAGTTTTGGTATATCCTTGCAAAGGAAAGGAAGCTTTAAACCCGATAAATATCATTCGTCCTTTCCGACCAAAAAAAACACCTGGAAAACTTAGAAAATATTACAATATTCAGGAAAAGCTCAAAGTTTGTTCCTTACCAATGCCTTTTCCTATCGACTATATTAAAACTAAATTTACTAATTCCAATACAATTGCTTCAAAATATTATTTTCCTTTCCATATTCTTCCTACTACTAAAATAGTTCATAGTCGCGATTGGAATTTTATCGAAGCTGCTGTTAAAAATGGCGTTCCAGCAATTTACGAACATCACCATCACGAAAATAAGCCATTTTTACAAGAAATAGTCCAAAATCCCCTATTTCAGATTGCTGTAACAGTTGCCGATACAGTAAGAGAAAGTATGATTGCTAATGGAATGCCAGCAGAAAAAGTGATTAAGTTGCATAATGGTTATAATCACTTGTTCATGGAAAGACATCTAGAAGTAGCGGCAGAGTGGCGTAAAAAATTATTACAAAATGGTAGAGAAAAATTAGTAGTCTATTCCGGAGCCCTAGAACAATTTAAAGGAATAGATATATTAATTGAAGTAGCTAAGGAGTTACCTAACGTTCAGTTTGCTTGTGCGGGAGGTAAAGATAAAAAGGTAAAACACTATCAGCAATTAGCTCAAGAAAAGCAGGTTGATAATATCACCTTTCTGGGCTTTATTTTACAACAAGAATTAGCATCATTATTGCAAGCAGCAGATATTTTAGCTCATCCCCACTGTTCCGGAAAAGCTGCAACTTTTACTTCTCCTTTGAAGCTATTTGACTATTTTGCTTCTGGAACTCCTATAGTAGCGACTAGAATTCCTTCCCTAAGAGAGTTTGAAAATACCAAAGCAATTACTGCTTGGTGCGAACCCGATAACCCGACTCAATTTACTGCATCGGTAGAGCGAGTTTTAGAAACTCATCCTCGAAAAATTGAAGGCTATTCTGATAGTATCGAGTTCGTCAGACAGTTTTCTTGGGAAAATCGAGCCGCGAAAATTCTCAGCTACGTTGATGAATCTTTACATCCTCCAATTATAAATTAGTAGTTAGTGAAAAGTGATTATAAGAACAACCATCAACCATAAACGATTAATAAATATATAGCAATGAAAAAAATAAAAATTGGGATGATGAGCAGCTATAACGCTTTAGAAAAAACAGGCGATTGGCTGTGGCAACAAACTCCTCACAACTTTGGCGTTTGGGATAATATTCAACTGATGGCAACTCATCCAAAACCCGATTTTCTGTTAATGTATAACTATACAAGTTTTCCGAAACTACCTGAAAAGCATTTATTGTTTTGGAAGAACAGAAAAGCACAAGATAAATACAATAAAGCACAGCAATCCTTCCAAAAAAAACTGCGAGGAATGCCAAAAGAGAGGGTAATTTATCTGTTACGCGAACCACCTTTAAACGAAGTAATTGAAAAAAATAAAAGGTCTTATAGAATAGCTCAAAATTACTGTAGCTACGTTTCTGGACCGGATGATTACGCACCCAATCCCGATTATATGCCTGCAATTTGGTATTATTCTAATTCATTTCGCGAATTAAATGAAATGCCACCACCTATTAAAGATAAACCTTTGAGTTGGGTGACATCCGGTATTAACCGTACCGATAATCATCGCAAACGTTTAGTATTTTTAAAAATGCTAAAAGATGGTGAATTAGATCTTGATTTATACGGGCGTAATTTACCAGATTGGGCGCGAGGAGGTGGAGAACTTACTAATAAATGGTATGGTATGGCACCTTACTATTACAACTTATCAGTTGAGAATTATGCCGACAATGATTGGTATGTCAGCGAAAAGCTTTGGGATGCTCTACTTGCTTGGTGTTTACCTATTTATTATGGTGGTCCTGCTGCTGATAAATTGTTACCAGCAGGTAGCTTTTTAAGGTTACCGAGTATGGATGAAAAAGGGTTAGCTTACATCAAAGAAGTCACATCCACACCAGATGCTTGGTATGAAGCTAAAGAAGCGATCGCTGAAGCCAGACAAATCATTTTGCATAAGCTTAACTTGCTCTCATGGCTCTCAAATTATGTAAAGGAAGTTGCTTAATGATTAATAGAAATTAAGAGTATTAAAAAGATGTGAAAACCTCTCCCTCAATAGAGAAAAAACACATTCTCATTCTCCCCCATTCCCTACTAGCTACTAACTACTAACTATTCCTTATATTTATGGAGGCTTGAATGACTGAAGGCATCTACATACTTGCCAATGATGTAGTTTACGATCAATTGGTAGCTTTACTCAATTCGATTGAAGTAAATACTGGTAATAAATACCCTGTTTCTATTATTCCATATAACGATCGTTTAGAACGAGTAAGAGAAGAAATTAAACATAGAAGTAATGTAGAAATATTTGAAGATACTTCTGTAATTAAACTTTGGCAAGACTTTTCTTGGTCAGTTTGGAAAGCACATCCTGATGCTTTAAAAGTTTGGCAAGAAAAAGGTATTTCAGGAGTTTATCGTTGGGGAACGCATCATAGATTTTACGGTTTTGATGGTGCCTTTGATAAGTTTATATATTTAGATGCTGACACTCTGGTAATTAATTCATTAGATTACATATTTCAGCAATTAAATCAAAATGACTTTGTAGTTTATGACTTCCAGCATAAAGACTTGAGTCATGTGTACAACATCAATTCGGATAAATTAATCAACATTTTTCCACAATCTCGACTGAATAAGGAAATATTCTGTTCTGGTTTTTACGCTACGAAGAAAGGTTTATTTGATGTAGATAAACGAAATTATCTATTATCTAAATTGCAAGCTGGAGAAGCAGAAATTTTATACAAGAATGCTCCCGACCAAACAGTTCTTAATTATATGGTAATGCGATCGGGACTTTCTAGCTATAATTTTGCTTTTAATTTACCCAAGGAAGAAATCACAGGGTGTTGCGTAACTTCACCGCATTTTGAGGAACGCAATAATTTGGTATACGATAGAGGAAACTGCTTAACTTATCTGCACTACATTGGTTTATCTTCTAAATTATTTAAGCGCGTTTGTAGTGGAGAAAATATTGATTTTCCTTACCGAGAAACCTTTTTGCATTATCGATATTTACACGAACCAGATAAGCGACCAAAATTTACTACCAAGCCAAAAGCTTACAACCCACCGCCAAGCCTAACTACAAAAGTTTTAAGAAAATTAGGAATAAAAATTGGAGTATAACCAATGACTAGAGGAATTTATATAATTGCGAATGATAAGGTAACTGACCATGCCATTGCTTTACTTAATAGCATTCGCTTGCACGATAAAGAAACCCCCATTGTGATGATTCCCTACGATGACAATTATCACAACATTGCTCAGACTCTCGATAAATATTATGGGGTAGGAGTCTACGAAGATTTAGAATTTATTGACCGCTTGTCAAACAAATTATACGAAACATTTGGTGGTAAATTCTTCGCTCGTCCCAACCAATTTCGCAAACAAGCTTGTTGGTTTGGCCCATTTGACGAATTTTTGTATATAGATACAGATATTGTCGTCTTTGAAAAAATTATCGATAATCTCAACTACTTAAAAGATACCGACTTTATTTGCTGCGATTATCAACATACTGGTGGATTGAGAAATGTATTTAGTCCCACAGTCTTAGAAGAAAAAGTATTTACAGAAAACGAAATTAAGGATATATTCAACGGCGGTTTTTGGGGCTCCAAGAAAAACCTGATATCCGAACAAGATTTGTACGAAACCTTTGCAGAATGTGCAGTTCATCCAGAATACTTCGATTTTTCCGAAAAAACTTCTGACCAACCGATTATTAATTATATGCTGCTCAAGCGGATTCCTAATCGTTTCAATATAGTTCGTAGAGAAGGAAAAGCACCTGGTAATTGGGGAGGAAGTTCTCACTTTTTACATGAAGGACATAAATTAATCGATCCTAAAGTTAATCAACCTTTACAGTACCTCCATTGGGCTGGTATTCGCATTGAACCAGGTTGTCCCTACTGGGAAATTTGGGAACATTATCGCAACTTGAATCCACAATTACCACCACCAGTCTTTCCAGAAAAGCTCAAACAAACTTCTTGGCAAAAAACTATGAATGAGGTTAAAAGTTTTTTACGTTCGTTGAAGAAGTAAATTTACTTTACCCCACCACATTCGTAAAAAATTAAAAGCGAATCAAACAATTTTGAATTAAGGATTAGTATTTTTCATGCCAGGACTAGTTGGATTTGCAGGTGGTCGTGATTGGACTAATTGCTCTGCGATTTTAAGGGAAATGCAGCAAGCGATTACCCACCGTTCATTTTACGTCACTGATGAATTGTTTGAACACAACACGGTTTGGGCTACGCGATCGCGCTCAAGTCAACAACAGCCAGAACCACAACCCGTCCGAGCCAATTCTTGTTACCTGTGGCTTAATGGGGAATTATATAACCGCCAAGACTGTCCCATTGCCCCAGATGGTCGGCGAGCTGGTTCTGAAGTTACAACCGATACACAGTGGCTGCTTGCAGCTTACGAATACCATCGTCAAAGTGACCAACCTTGGCGATTTTTACATCCCCTTGACGGTCAATTTCATGCAGTTCTCTACGATACCCGATGTCGTCAAGTGCATTTAATTAACGATCGTTATGGAGTTCTTCCCCTGCACTGGACTATCTGGCAAAATACACTGGTTTGGGTATCAGAAATCAAGGCGTTGTTAGCAATACCTAGCTATCAACCCAAACTCGACCGCGAAACCATTGAAGACTTTCTAGGAATTCGCTATCCCCTTGGCGATCGCAGTTGGTTTGAGGGAGTTGAACGTTTATCTAGCGCTACAGTTTTAACATGGCATGAAGATAAAGCAACAATCCAAACCCACCGCTATTGGTGTTGGAATGATGTACCTTTGTTTGATAGTTTCCCCGATCGCCGGGAGATTGTAAAGGAACTTGGAAGGTTGTTTGTGGCTGCTGTTGAGCGTCGTTGTCATCAGTCGGAACGTCTAGGCATTCCCCTTAGTGGCGGACTTGATTCCCGGGCAATCCTAGCAGCTGCACTCGCCAAAGTGGATTCACCTGTAACCGTTACCTACGGTCAAACTAACTGCGACGATCTGTCCATTGCTCAGGAAGTTGCCGGTTTAACCCAGGTTCCACACCATTGGTTGGAAATGAATTCTAATAATTGGCTGCCTCCACGGATTCCCTTCCTATGGGAAATGGATGCCCCTGCTAGCATCATCCATGCTCAATTTAGCTCCCTTATCTCCTGGATTGGCGAACATCGGTTTTTTGATATTGGGTTACATGGTGAATGGGCAGATCGCTTTGATGGTACACAATTTTTTGCCGCTGATGATTTCGATAAATTTCTCTGTCGTCAATTAGGTCTCGATCGCTTAGCACGTTCGGGGGCACATCATCAAGCAGTTCGCGATCGCGCTCATGCCTATTTCCAAAGCTTGGGTTCGTCTTGCTATCAATTGGGAATGGATAGTCGCTGTCGTTCTTTTATTTCCAAGGATTGGCGCATCGCTATTGTAGAAGGCATTACTCTTCGCATTCCTTGTATGGATAATCAAATTCAGGATTTTTGGTATGCTCTGGTGGCTACAGGAGAAAATATCTATGGATTATATCATCTGATGCTACTCGACCGTTTTCCCAAGCTTTTTAAGCAAGTATCCTGGCAAAGAACTGGACGACCTATTTCTGAATTAGTCGTTCCCCTCGGCTGGCATGGTAAATTAACTACTCTACGCCGTAACACCTGGAAAAAAGTTAGTCGCAAGTTGAGCCAAAATAATACTACACGCAGGTTCACACCCCCTGACTCTGTTTCAAATTCTTTCCATGAGTTTGCCGATTATAATACTTGGTTACGTCAGGAGCCAGCCCGATCGCACATCAGTCGTCTTTTGCAAGCTCCCGATGCGCTTTATCCAGAGTTTTGCGATCGGCAAATAACACTCCAAGATTGGGAAAACCACCAGAATGGTCAAGGTTTGTGTGACCGCATCGGCACAATATTTACCTTAGAACTGTGGATGCAGCAACTGTTCAATGGTCGGTATCGTGATGGAATTGATCGACCCATACTATCTGAGCTATCTTGACTATTTACAATTTTATCAGGAAAGGCACTTAGAATTGCATATCTCCAAATTGATCGCCACGACTAAAAGCCGTGGATTTTCTTTGTTGCAAACCTGTAACAAAAAAACTATTCGCCGTTCACAAATTGCTTTCTACCAAAAACAATCTATAAACGGCGAACGGTTAATTGAAAACTTCTTATTTTTAACTCAATGAATCCAAATCTAAAGATTTGAATCCTTTATTTTCAGCATAAGTCATCATGCTTCCCAGTTGAAATCCGGTTAATATACAAGTTAAAAGAGTAAGTGGTATACCAATTGCACAAGCTAGCCAATTTGGAAAACCAAATATCGCTAAACCGGAACAAAGGAACAAGGCAATACCTGCTGTGATACCAACGAATGGTACTACTAATTGTTTATTCGAGAAACGACTAGCAGCAGCTGTAACACCATTTTTCTGCCATTTTGTCGCAATCATTTTCAAGGTTCCTGATAATGCTGCACCGGAAGTTATGGCAATCAAAAACCCGATAATTAGCAGTAGATATGGCGGTTGTGCGGGATAATAGTACATGAAAACTCCTAATTTATATGCTGGTTGTTAATTGTTCTTTACTGAGGTTGAGGTCGTAAATGCAGGTAATATTGCTGCTACTCTCTCTCTGGAAAACTGAGTCAAAATGCCTATTGCCGCATCGAATAAGCGAGATGGATTTAAATCATCTTTGATTAAATTCCACAGGCGCTGCACCTCTTCGGCGTGCAATCGGTCATCTTCAGTCAGTGCAAGTAGCAACTGTTGCTGAAGAAATTTCCCTTCGTCACTCAGTAAATACTGTAGACCCATTTGTGCTGTTGGTAACACATCAAAGCTGCCATCGGTACGAGCTATGGTAATCATATTTTCCAATCGCTCCCACTGAAATTTACCATCTTTGAACAGCACGTTGAGCAATCTTCGCCGCAGTTGGGGTGATTCGCCGGTTAGCAATCGGCGTGCTACATAAGGATATGCCACCTCTACAATTTTGAAATTGGGATTGAGTGATAGGGCAATTCCTTCTTGAGTCACTAACGAACGAATAATTAATGCAAATTTGGCGGGAACTCGGAAAGGAAAGTCGTACATGAGTTTAGAAAACTCATCGGTTATTGTCTTGAAGTTGAAGTCACCGACGTTTTGATTAATTGCATCACCCAGCAAAGCTTCCAATGCAGGTACAATCGGACGAATATCTGTATCTGGAGTCAGAAAACCCAGCTTTACATAGTCTTGAGCTAGGTCGGTATAATCTTTATTTATAAGATGAACTACCGCATCTACAAGAGTTTCTTTTGTAGTTTCATCTAATTGATCCATCATACCAAAGTCGATGTAGCCCATTCTACCATCTGGCATGGCGAATAAATTACCGGGATGGGGGTCAGCGTGAAAGAAACCATGTTCCAACAACTGTTGTAAACCTGTAGTTACCCCAATTTCAATCACTTTTAATGGATCTAAACCTGCTGCGATAATACTTTTAGTATCGGTGAGCTTAAATCCGTTGAGCCACTCTAAGGTTAAAACGCGAGTTGAAGTGTAGCGCCAGTAAATAGCTGGAACCTTTACGCTGGGGTCGTTACGGAAGTTAGTCGCGAATCTTTCAGCGTTACGGCCTTCATTGAGATAATCAATTTCCTCAAATAATTTGGTGCCGAACTCGTCTACTATTAATGTCAGGTCGTGTCCTAAGTTTAAA
>JBCBQE010000103.1:0-12017 GCA_039820385.1 Cyanobacteria bacterium J06635_10 | reverse complement strand
TAGAAAGGTAATGATTACTCTTGGTTAGCGACTCCGGGTTGATTCGCAACAATTTAGCTTACATTCATATTATCTCTCCTTTGATTTTAAGCAAAGAACAATTCATAAAACTTCGTAGTCAATATCTGTTTACAAAAAAGTAAATATAATCTAAAATATTTTGGATCTATCAAGATTTTTAGATTATAGAATATAGCTCATAAAATCGATTTAAAAGTAAAAAAAATATGAAATATATCGGTTGCAAATTAACTATTAAATAGGATTAATGAAGTATTAATTATACTTGTTGCGAATTAAAATAAAATCTGCTTTTGTAAAAGGTTAAGTAGACGGTATTTGCAGAAAAAATATTCTCAATTAAGCTGTTACTAAAAGCAGATTTTTACTATTAACAGATTATTTTTTACGTGCTACAATGTGAAAAATATGCCAATATTTTTCCTTTCCTAAAGCAGTTTTACCAAGATGCTCTTCTTCACGGAGGAATTCGACTTCAAAAAATCTCAGGAGTGCTTCGACCTCGGATCTAGTATGGTGATTCATTGTGGAGTCATTAGCCCAACTATCGCGCGAGCCAAATAAATGGCCGGAGAAACGACTGCCAGTTCGTAAACAGGAGCAGATTTTATTCCATAAATCTGGGAAACTCTCTGGCGCACAAAAGGGAAGGCTGAAGCTAGCATTGACTAAATTCACCGATTCCGGCAACTGAATATTTTCAAACTGAGCTATACGAGTTTGTAAAAGCTGAGTGTTGATATGGGGACGCTTTAATAATCGGGTAATAGCTTCTTTTTCACCATCAATAGCTATAACTTGCCAACCTCTACGCAGCAATTCCACCGTGTCTCTACCTTCTCCACACCCTAAATCAATCGCTATTCTCGATTTAGCTTCTGGAGTTTCGATTTCAAAATTACGATTAGCAGTAAGTAAAGTTTCTCGGGGTGGACGATTTGCAACGGCTTTGTAATAATTTGACCAGTTACGGCCAGAAACTTGATTTTTAGATTGAAAATCGTTTGAGTTTGACATTTTTTAAAAGTTAATTTCCGTGAATTTCAGTGAAGAATGATTGATAGATCGTGAATAAAAGTTGAAAATGATGGAAGCAAATTCTGTCATTTTGATAGAATTTACTCGCATAAAAATACGATTAGCAATATCAAACTATGAAAATTAGTGCTCGTAATCATCTAAAAGGAACGGTAAAAAAAATTATACCTGGAATTGTCAATACTGAGGTAACTTTAGAAATAGCACCTGGAGTAGAAGTAGTTTCAATTATCACTAAATCATCCTCAGACCAGATGCATCTCTCTTTAGGAAAAGAAGCTTATGTTGTTGTCAAAGCAACGGATGTAATGGTCGGTGTAGATTAAAAAAAAGCGGCTTGCATACCTTAGCAAGTCGCATGATTTGAATTTATTAATATAAATTATTAATCCCTTTCCGACTCTAGGATTACTGATAGAAAAACACCTAGACACAGCGAAAACTGCTGTATTGAGGATCAAATTTGTTTGAAGATAGAGGATGTTATAAAGAAGGTCATCAGCAATTAACAATGCCCCCGAACCCAATTGGCAAAGAAAAAAGTCATAACTAATGAAAGCTATGACTGAAAATTTAAAAAAAGGTAATAACTAAATCAAGACTCTATACCAAATAAGCTTCTTGATGAGTTTTAATTGTGCAGTTGGAGCGAGGATAGGTGACACAAAGTAAAGCAAATCCTTTGGACATTTGCTCGTCATCTAAAAAGTTTTGGTCTTCTTGATTGATTTCACCTTCAGTGACTTTACCAACACAACTAGAGCAAGAGCCAGCAGAGCAACTGAAAGGTAATTCAACTCCTGCTTCTTCTGCTGCTTCTAAAATAGTAGTTTCTTCATCAACTTCTATTGTGGTGTCTAAATCTTCCTTTTTGTTAATCAACCTAACTTGATAACTAGCCATGTTTCTGTTCTCCTCAAACGACATCTAAATTATTAATTGTTAATTATTAGAATTATTAGTTATTAGTGTTTTCTCAATCGCACTAATTACTAACTACTAATAATTTATTAGTTACAAGGTACACCGTCAGGTGTACAGTCACCTGCTTGAAATGACTTGCCACAACCGCAGGTTTTGGTTGCATTGGGATTAGTGAATTTGAAGCCGCTTTCCATCACACCTTCGATAAAATCTATTACCATCCCTTGCAATAGCGGCGCACTTTTAGCATCAACATAGATTGTGATGTTGTCTGAATGTTGAACCACCAAGTCATCTTCGCCCGGCTTACTGGTGATATTTATTGCATATTCGTAGCCGTTACAACCACCATCTTTAACAGAGACACGGATTCCTCTAGTCGCCGCATTATTCTCTGTTGCAGTATCTTGTAAAAATAAACTTAGGCGTTCTGCTGCTTTTTCTGTCAAACTAACAGTCATGGGACGAACCTCCGTACTTTTAGATAACTTTTAGATAATGGTTGTTTTTGCCTAGGGAACAAAAAATAATTCGATGGTAATGCTGGAATTTGGATTCATCTTCAATTTACGTAAAATCCCTTCCCTAGAAGCTAAGATTTGCAATTACCAGTAGTTTCTAGAGGTTGAGACTGAGAATACCTCCAAGGAGCACTGTTACCACATACTGGACATTCGCGATCGCGATAAGAACGACGTTTAGCAAAGTCCATTCTGGTAAAATCGATAGTTAGTAACTGCGATAATAGAGGCTGACTAAATCCGGTAATTAACTTGATAGCTTCCAAAGCTGTTAAACAAGCTAGAGTACCCGAAACTACACCTAGAACTGAAAATGCACGTCTATCCCAATCAGGTTTTTCTGGAAATAGACATGATAAACAGGGAGTTACACCAGGAATAATCGTAGTTAGATAAGCCTCCATTGAATCCATTGCTGCTTCTACCATGGGCTTACGCCAGCGAACACAAGCTTCATTTAACAAATTACGCTCTGTAAAGTTGTGAGCGCAATCTAAAGCCATGTCACTTGATTGCACTAATGAGTCTACATTTTCCGGATTGATGTAATCATGAATTGTTTCTATCTCAATATCGGGATTAATAGCTTGTAGGGTTTCTTTAGCTTTAAATACCCTTGGCTTTCCTACCCAATCATCAGTCATGAGAATTTGACGATTCATATCATCAAGCCGCAAGTCACCTCCTCTAACAAGGATTAATCGTCCCACACCTGCTACCGCGAGGTAAAGTGCAGCGGTACCGCCTAATCCTCCAACACCTGTAACCAAAACCGTAGCTGACTTCAAACGCTTTTGTGCCAATTCACCAAAATTAGGGAGTGTCATTTGGCGACGATAGCGTTCCAACTCGGTAGGCGTTAGGTTTACCACTTTATTACCTCCTAATCCGAATCAATTTCTGTCAGCTTGACTACATTTTTTGGCTTCTGGTGAAACACTTTGAAAAGTTTTTCTTGTTGGGGTGTTGACTCTATAAACACCTGATAAGCTTGCTGTAATGCTTCACGATATTTACCTAATCTAACTGAATCATTAAGTTCGGAATTATTACGATCGATTTCGTTGATATATTCAGAAAATTTTTGCAAGATATGTAGGCGATTTATATTTACTACTTTTTGGTCATATTCTATTTGAAAGAAATCAAAATAGTCTTCTGCATTTATCAGCTTATTGAATTCTGACAAACTCCCACTCATTATGCCTGCTCCATGATTTTCAATTGCTGTTTAAGTTCATTTAATTGAAAATATATTTTATAAGTTGCTTCAGCTACTCCCATCAAATTTTCATAATCTGTAGGTAAGCCTTCTGCCAAATCATGGAGATCCATTTTCATTTGACCGGCTTTACTATTAAGGCGCTTGATCTTTTTTTTTAATTCTTCAATATTTGTTGTTTCTTCGGCATCAGCCATAGACATCTCCTGATATTTAATAAATATACTAACAATTCGCAACTAATTATTAATTACCATTTATACAATTTCTGAGTAGAAACCCGGTTTGAGAATAAAATGAGTATTTATTTGCAATTAGTTTTACCGTCATCACCGGGTTTCTCTAGATAATTTATACAGAAATTCAGAATTATTTATAGTTCTCCTGCTTCTGGAAAACGCTTGGCTAATTCAACGCCTTTATTTACTAAATTTTCTCCTTCTTCTGCGAGTTTATCGAAGGAGTCAAAACCAAAACGATGGGCATCCCGTAAAGTCTTTTTAACTAATAAAAGACGACCGGAAAATACTAATATCCACCCAAATCCTTCATGATTCAAATCGGCGACAACTTGGGATAGTAAACCAGTTTCCTGCTCAATGCGAATTGCGATCGCACGATAAAAAGCATTAATCCGCGATATTGTCATGGGGTGTACATCACCCTCTACGGAAATTTCCCGTTTCTTTTGCTTGCTAACAATGTACGGTTTAATAATTAAATCATCCGACCATTTTTTGTAAGTTCCGTAAGTATCTAAACCCCGAATTTGTTGTACTAATGCCTTAATAAATGTAGAATTAAAGACATCACTTGTGGCAGTACCATTTACATTGTTACTAGTATTCATACAGTTGCATCCTCAACAAAATCATCTTCTTCTAATTCATCTTCAAAGTTACGATCTTTTTGTTGTAAAGCTTTACGTAACCAAGGTGGAGGACTTCCTTTTAGAGTGTGTACCAAGCGTTCTAAAATATCTTTAATTTCATCTTGTTCCGAACGCGCCTTAACTGGAGTTACACTCTTTTTAATTAAACGAGCAGCCGCGCTACCTCCAATTGCTGAAACATAAACGATCGTGCAATCTTCTAAGGCTTTAAGTTTAGGTACTAATTTATCTTCGTTGCCATCTTCTTTAAGTTCTCCTCCAAAAGAAAGAGTTTCTAAAAAAGAATAGCCTTCATCAGATATTTCATAAACATCAATCATTTTTGCCCATCCAAAATGAGCATTAATATGAACGTTATCGCTCGTTGTAAAGGCAATTTTCATTTCAATACTCCTTTTAATTAGGTTAAAGGTCAAAGGTTAAAATTTTAACTACCAACCTTTAACCACTAACTACTAACAAAGATTAGTGCTTCACACTCATTTCCTCTTGCTCTAAAAAGAGATTGCCAATGTCAAACAAAATTCCCATAGTTCCCCGATAGCCAACTTTAGTAAATTGACCTATGCCTAAACGGTCAAAAATAGGAATACCTTGGCGATAAAGAGGAATATTTAATGTTCGAGCAATTGTGCCAGTGTGAGAATTACCAATTAATAAGTCAGAACCCACTGCAACTTGCTCAAAATCTTCCAAGTCACCAATAATAACTTTTTCGATATGAAGTTTTTCTAGCAAAGGCGAACGTGTGGTAGTGACTGCGGCTTGAATTTCTGCTCCCATTGATTGTAGAAAATTAACCGTCATCCAAAGCAAATCTGGTTCTAATGCTAAGGATACCCGCTTGCGACCAAAGAAAAAGTGAGTATCGAGCATCGCGTCTTGTAATTGACGGCGTTGGCGGCGAAATTTTTCTGGAACTCTCACACCGCTAATATCTGACAATGCTTGTAAAAAGTTATCTACAGCATCTAATCCAGTCAACTCACTAAATAACTCATAGGGAATGGCGAAACGTCGATCTAAAATCTCCGCCGCACCCCGCATACTCTCACCGATCGCAATAGTAAAGGAGGAACTGCCCATTTTACGCAGTTGCCCCAAAGTTGTACCGCCACCGGTTATCGGACTATAAGAATCATCTAGATGGCCATCTAATGAGGCCGAAAGATCCGGTACAACAATTGGCACTAATCCAAAAGCAGTAACAATGTCTTTAATTTCTTGTAAATCCCCTGGAGTCAAAGCAGAACTCATCAAGATATTAACTTGGTGTGGTTTAATTTCCCCTTTTTGTGGAAGTTCCCTAACCATACTTTCCACTGCTGCAGCATAGCCATCTTGCAAAGCTCCTTTAAAATCTGGTGAGGAGACTAACAAAATTGGTAATTCATTTAATTGGGGATGATTTTTACGAAAATCTTTGAGAATACCTTCCATATCATCCCCTCTAGTTTCAGTTAACCCTGTGGTACAAAGACCAATAATTTCAGGGTTTACCTTTTCCACCAGAGTCAGAATTGCTTGCTCAACGTTATCCTCTCCACCCAAAATTGTAGAGACTTCTGTCATCGCCGTAGTAGAAAGGGGAATCACCTCTCGAAAATGCCTCACCAGTATGACTTTAGCGAAAGCAGTACAGCCTTGAGAACCGTGCAAAAGAGGTATCATACCCTTCAACCCCAAAAAGGCTAAAGCTGCACCTAATGTTTGACTTTGTTTGAGAGGATTTACTATAACTGGTTTTTTTGGAGTTGCAACAATAGCCATCGTTAATTAATTCGTATTTTGTAAAAAAGGTCAAAGGTTTCCGGTTTTAAATACTTTCAAGAAATACAGGGAATGAGCAACAGGGAGAAGAGGGGGAAGAGGGGGAAGAGTGGGAAGAGTGGGGAGAGGGGGGAGAAAAAACTTTTTGTCTCATAATTAACCCAGCATATTTCCCGAATATAGAGTACTAGAAATTTTTAAACGATCGCTATTCGCTCTTCACTGTCATGGTACTGTTAACTGATTTCCACATCCCAAGGGGCTGGTTGACGCACTTGCTGCCAAACTGGACTGTAAAGAGCTTCATCTAATTCTCTAGCCATATTAACCATTCCCTCATACCCAGCATAAGCATGATGGCGTTCTTGATTGATATCGAGGAAAGGTATTCTAGCTTTAAGAGCAGTGTATTGATTGCGACCGCCAGCAATCAGCATATCGGCCTTGGTTTCCCCAATTACTCGTATCAATTCCTGGGGATTACCTTTGGACATCGTAATGCCATCTTTACCTAACAATTTCTGAATTCTGGCTTTATCTTCTTCCGTACTTTTCTTTGTACTGGTAGCTACGACTTCCATTCCCAAGTCTTTCGCTGCCGAAATAATTGACCAGCTTTTCACGCCTCCGGTATAAAGTACAACGCGCTTGCCTTTCAACCGAGCACGGTAGGGTGCTAATTTTTCGTTTAATTTTGCAGTTTCTTCTGCAATCAATCTTTCAGTACGCTGCTGTAAATCCTCATCTCCCAACTTTTTGGCAACATTCCTCAAAAAGCGGTTCATATCATCTATGCCGTAAAAAGATTCTTCAATATAAGGGGTACCGTAACGCTCTTCCATCTTTCGTGCCATGTTAATCAAAGCCTTGGAGCAAATCATTACGTTCAACTTGGCACGATGAGCGTGACAGACTTCTTTATAACGAGCGTCGCCTGTAATTTTACTTAAAATACGAATGCCTAATTTTTCTAGTATTGGTGTAACGTTCCACATTTCCCCAGCAATATTATATTCACCGATTAGATTGATATCTAATGGTGTTGTATATTCGGGTTCCCCCGAACGTTTACAGAAACACCTTTTTTTTTGACCAGATGGGGAGATTGTACCTTGTGAGGAGATGATAAGGTACTTTTTCTCCACCGAAGGGCAAAATTTTTACTTCGGTAAACTGCTCGGGATTCTCTTATTTTTTTACTCTCTCCTGACAAGGTAAACTTTCAGAATAAATGGTAGATAACTTTTCACTTAGCTCAATAGTATTTTGGGATTGAGTTTTCCGGGTTGATAATTTAGGAGTATTTTTCTGCTCGGGTTGAAGAGGAAGCAAATCTTGATTAAATGGTTCTGGAATTGATAAAGCTTCTGGGTTGTGGGGAATACCACCAGTTCCTATTTGATAAAATTCAGCTTTTGTACCTCTCCCACTTGCTTGACAATTCTGGCTGATTTCTGGATTAATTCTCTGTTGTGGTAAGTTGGTTAAGCTGCGAGTTGGATCGATACCAGGGGTGTTTATATTGAAAGTACCATCTTCCCCGAAGGTTGAACTCACTGTGATGTCGTTGATGGATGTGGGTCGATCTCGGGATTCAATGCCAAATAAGAATTGACCTGTAATATTGACGTTACCACCATTTCCTAAAAATGCATTGGCGCTGATATCGTTGCCGTCACTGTTTGTGGGGAATGCGACTATAAATGGGGTATTAATAGTGATATTTCCGCCGTTTCCACCAAATTGTTCGTCTCCTGCGGTGGTGGATATTTTACTATTGCGGTCCATAAAAAGTATGTCATCTATCTTGAGGGTGATATTTCCGCCGGTGTTGCTACGGGTTTGAGCATTGATGAAACCATTATTAAGGTTTAGGGTAGCAGCAGTAAGTTCGATATCACCACCAATTCCTTCACCTTGACTATTAACTGCGATCGCGGCACCGTTTTCTATAGTAAATAAGATTGGGTCGATGATTATTTTACCACCGTCACCTGTGGAGTTTTCTCGGGTGTTGGAGAATATGCCGGTGTTTTCTCCGGTTAGGGTAATGTTGTCTTTGACTGTGAGGGTTATATCTCCTGCTTTTCCGCTGCTGGAGGTGGAGGTATTGATTCGAGAATTGTTACTAACTTCTAGAGAATCTGCTGTCAAGTTGACTTTACCAGCTTTTTTTTGTCCCAGAGTTAGAGCGGCGATTAATCCACTATTGTTTAAGAAAATTGATTTTGAATTAATGTCAATCATCCCTCCTTCTCCTCCCCCTCTAGTTGAAGCCAATAATTGTCCTCCATCGGTAACTTTTAATTGAGGTGTAGTAATATTAATGTTCCCAGCTTTTCCTGTGCTAAAACCAACATTATTACTTCTAATAGCACTGCGGATTGAATTAAAAGTAGGATGTGTACCAGTTACTTCGACTGATAATGGTGCATTAATTTCAATTGTTCCTCCTTTTCCTTCTCCTAGAGTTGAAGCTATTATTTCGGCTCCATCGGTAACTGTTAATTTAGGAGTATTAATCTCGATTTCCCCACCATCTCCATCTCTAGCAGTACTTTTTAAAGAACTAAGAGCCAAGCCATCAGGTGTATTTCCAATTAATTTTACTGACTCCGAAACATTAATTTCTAAATTTCCACCTTTTCCTTTTCCAAAGGTAGAACTTGATATAACTCCTCCCTCTTTGACAATCAAATTTCCCGTATTTATTGTCAAACTTCCAGCATCACCGTCTTCAAAAGTATCAATAGACAAAGTACTTTCCAAGGAATTAGTAAAACCAATAACTTCTACAGATTCTGTAGCGTTTACAGTTAAACTAGCTGCTGGTTTATCACCATAGACATTAGCTGTGATTCGCGAACCATTTTGAACGCTGAGTTTTTTGGTGTCAATTAAAATTTCACCACCAGAGCCTGTATTAGCTAAAACAGATATATTACTGCTGTTATCAAGAGTTATAAATTCTTCGGTTTTTACAGTAATCTTTCCAGCACTTCCTTCTGAAGTTGTATCGCTACCTTGCAAACCTCCGAGATTAGAAAAATCAGTTAAGAAAAGAGATTTTGCATCGATGTTAATTTCTCCACCCTTACCATTTTCAAATAGTACCGAGGCGAAGATATTACTCTCTTTTAAGGAAATAGAACCATTGGATTGTATATTAACATTCCCAGCATTTCCTGAAGAAGCTGAGGCACTGATATCGCTGCTATCCAAAGAAACTGTATGAGCATTAATACTCATAGTTCCAGAATTTCCAATTCCACGATTACTGACACTTATTAGAGCGCGATCGCTCATATCGAGTAATTGAGTTTCAATATTGATATTCCCCGCATTACCTTCACCATTTACAATAACACTAGCATCAAGAGAACTGCGGAACTCTCCATCACTGCTTATCCCATCAATTCTTACTTTATCTGCACTAATGTTAATATTTCCTGCATTTCCAATACCAAAAATGCCGCTATCTACTAAGGAACCATTGAGTACTTCAACGGAATTTGCATTAATGTTAATATCTCCTGCTTGATTCCCATTTTGCGATACTACACCAGTAAAAATATCAGCAAAATCAATTTTCACGTTATCGGAAACATCAATATTCACATTTCCAGCATTTCCATCTCCCCAAACTCCAGTTAATAGCTGAGTACTATCTTGAATATTTAAAGAGCCATTGGTAACTCTAATATTAATATCACCTGCATCACCTACCGCTCCATCACTCACTTCACTAGTTGCAATAGGGACAAATCTATCCCGTATTCCAGCAAATCTGACCTCATCTCTGGCTGTAATATTGATATCTCCAGCATTTCCCTGTCCCCTAGTACGGGATTGTAAATTACTTCCGTCTGTGACTTCAAGGGAACCGACGTTTATATTTAAATTACCAGCATCACCAACACCGTCTATATTTACCCGACTAAAAATATCAGAAAAATCAATTTTAGCTTTACCACTGACATCAATATTGACATCACCTGCATTTACAAATCCTTCTGTACTAGCATTAATTCTAGAAAGTTCACTTACCAACAGAGAATTAGCGGTGATATTAATATCTCCACCTGTAGGTTTAATATCTAAAGGTGTACTGTTAAAGCTGCGATTATCAATTAAGCTACCTGTAAGAAAGATATCCCCACCACTATTTAAAGTAATTGTCCCACCAACTGCTCCCTGAGATAAGATATCAAATTCTGGATTTAAACTAATATCTTGTTTCGCTAGTAAAGTAACATCCCCACCATTACCAGAATTCGCAAATGAAGAAGCATCAATATTACCTCCCAGAGAAATTCCTCCACGAGAGTCAAGAGTTACAGCAGCACCATCTGCAAAATCAGTTGTATTAATCTCCCCATTAACCGTAATATTCCCTAATAAAGAACTATTAGAACGATATTGATTGCTGAGAAATACCTTTCCACCGTCAGTAAAGGGTAAAAAGATATTTATATTTCCCACATTAATATCGGCGCTGGTTGCTGTATCGTTAAAACTAGGAGAAACAAAACCAGTATTAATATTACCCGGAATTCCTCCCTCAAAAGTTGACCAATCAATTCCCGCTCTTACATCTAAAGTCGGTTTACTACTACCATCGATAGTTAATTCCGTTCCATCGGATAATCTGACATTCGCTAAACTTCCAACTGTATCGCTACTATTAAACAGAGTATTATTATCTGGATTAATCGTATTATCAGCGGAATCGGCAAAGAAAATATCAACATTTCCTAGATTTACACTTCCCCCAGCCAGAATATGTAAAGAAGCTCCAAAATAATCCCCTAAACTAACATCTCCTGCTGCAAGAATAATTGGATCGTAGGGACTATATAAATCTCCCAAACTATCATCCGAATTTTCAATGCGAAAATTCCCACCAGCACTAAAATGAGCATCCCCTCCAACTTGATTTCCACTCCGCAACACCATATCCCCACCGGAGAATAAACCACTGTTGGGATTATTCAAAGCAAAAATATCTATTTTGCGATCGCGAAGCGCATGCCCTCCAGGCTTATCGCCAATTATTTGTAATTTACCACCAGCAGTAGCGATGAAGGGATTATCATTACTATCTCTTATCTTCACCGTATCCGTAGCTTGGAGCGTTAAATCACCCTTAGCGTGGAGTTGATTTTCGCTGACTAACTTCAAATCCTTTCCAACTTTTAAATTAGCAGCATTAGTAATCGTTCCCGACATTCCTTCAAATTGCAAACCTACAGGAATCGGAACATTATTAGTTAACAGAGGTGGAGCTTCAGGATTAGTAGCGCTAAATCTTTTACGATCGGGAAATATTAAACTAGGTGTCGTACTGGCAACAAAAGAACCCCGAATATCTAAACTAGCATTGCGTCCAAAAATAATTCCATTAGGATTGAAAAAATAAAGATTCGCATCACCCAAAACACCCAATTTTCCAAACAATTGAGAAGGATTATTTCCTGTCACACGAGTGAAAATATTTCTAATTGCTACTGGATTTGAGAAATAAGCAGAATTACCTTCACCAATATTAAATTCTCGGAAACTGTGGAATAAATTAATCCCGCGAATCGCACCTCCATCAATGTGTTTTAATTGGGGATTTATAGTTTTA
>JBCBQE010000102.1:0-12025 GCA_039820385.1 Cyanobacteria bacterium J06635_10 | reverse complement strand
TTTTTGTAGAGAAGACAAATCGAATCGTATGTGACGGGCACCCATAATATTTTTTTTCTTATAAAAAAATTATTATGAGAACCCTTGACTAGTTTTTCCACAACAGTGCAGCAATTTTTTTAAGAAACATTTCTTTTGTGTTATATCCAGTTACCCGATCAAAATACTTTTTATTAGGGGTTTATTTAATCTAATTCTCAAATACCTTTTACAAATCATTTATTTTGAAGGTAACTCGGGTATTAAAAGCCAGATTTTTTATCAAATTTTAGAAGCAATTAGGAATAAAAATGCCTAAATATATGTCTTGTCTGCTTGCGTTAGCTGTGGCAGTTAGCTCTGCTTTGCTTGCAACTCCATCTCAAGCGCAAACAGCAACAGAATCAAACAGAAATATAACTTCATCCCCTGAGTCTTCTATAAGTACTGTAAATACAACATCAAATTCGAGCAATCTTGAGGGTTTAAAGAAAAAGAAGACTACTAATATTTCACAGTCACAACCTGAAGTCTCTGAGAAAGCTGAACGGGAACGTAATTGGGTATACAGTAGAATTGGGTTCGGATTGAAGCAGTAAAGAAAAGGGGAGCATCCCAAATTCGCAAAAAGCCCACAGGCTAGAAGCCTGGGGCTAATATTACGAAGCCCACGCAGGTGGGCTTTGTTTGTATAGCCGCACCCTTACAGGGTGTCGGATAAAATATTTTTTCAAAATTGGGATGCTCCCAAGAAAAGAGTTAGGAGTTAAGAATTAAGAATAAAAATAAATAACTGATGTAGAGACGTTGCACTGCAACGTCTTTCTGTGTTGTGGTAGTTTTAAATCTTAAATCTTAATTCTTAATTCCTAACTTTATTTTATTTTCCCAGACAAACCTGTTCGTAACGTCTTCCGGCACTTTCCCAAGTGAACTCCTCTTCAACTAATTTTCGAGCGTTGTGAGATAATTCTGCTCTTAATTGGGGATTTTCAAATAGTTTGCTAATAGCATTTACATACTCTTGCGGTTTATTCGCGCGTAACGCTCGCAATTCTACATTTGCACCGTCTACAGCCAATCCTTCCAAACCGCGCGAGCTACCGACGACGGGTATACCAGCAGCCATTGCTTCTAAGGTTTTGTTTTTGATTCCGAATCCAGTTCGCATCGAGACTACGCAAACTGTTGATTTGTGCAGATATTCAGCCATTGAAGGGACTTTCCCGGTTACGTTGACTCCTGGTTTATCCTTGAGTGCTAACACCTCTGCAACAGGGCGAGAGCCTACAATGTCGAAGGTTGTATCGGGGTAATGTTTCTGGATTTGGGGTAATACTTCGTTACAGAAAAAGCATACGGCATCAATATTTGCTAAATTGTCCATCGCGCCGATAAAAACTAAACGGTGTCCCCCTGGATCTTTTGTGCGATTGGGAAACATGACTAAATCTACTCCATTGGGAATCACTGTAATTTCACTGAGGGAGTTGAAGGATCGCAGTTGAATTTTATCTTCTTCGGTTGTGGCTACAATTGATGAAAATTTTTGGCAATATTTTTTTTCGTAACGACGCAGTAAAGGTAAATTAATTTTATCTCGCAAAGAATTTTCAGATATTTTATTTTCTAACTGATTAAGACAGGTACCGTATAACGAACTGTGAACGTTTACTACAGTACGTATCTTTTGGTAAAAATGAGGACGCACGTAGATTTCATTAACGCTGTGTTCGCTAGTAATCGCATCGCATTTACCCGCTTCCACATGGCGATCGATCCAGTTTTGCATATCCACTGAGTAGCGATTTAACACGGAGGGCGGGATACCTTGGCGAACAAATTTAGTTAGACGTTGAACTTTTTTCAGTATTCCTCCGGTGGTACCGGAGTCATGAGGGCGATTAAAAAGGACTAGTTCATCCACACAATCTCGTAATCCTGCTATTTCTGTTTCAGTAACACCAGGTTCGGATTGAGTCACCAGGGTGATGTGATGATTTCGTTGCAAATACTTAAGTAAATTAAAAGTTCTCACTTGAGTTCCACCGCGAGTAGGCGGATAAGGAAATGTCGAAGATAGCATTAAGATTTTCATAGGAATTCGCGACGATATAAATTGAAATAATTACATGTATAGTCTTTATGATTAGCAATAAATGATTTATAAATATCCGGAAAAATTGACATATTTATGAATATAGATAGTTGTTTTTATGATAAATATTAGTGATGAAGATACTATGATATATTTGCTAAACATCAATGTCAATAATTGATATAGTTTAAAGAATAATTCAGTTTTTGGAAAGAATAAATATAAAATTTAAAATGCATTTTCTGCAAAACTTATATTTAATAGAGGATAAATTAAATGAATATCTTATTGATGGGTTATTATGGCTTTCATAATGTTGGTGATGATTTATTTTTACGTCAGTTAATTGACTATTTTGCTGAAAAGCAGGATGTCAATAAGATATTTGTATTTTGTCAAGAAGATTATTACGAAAAGACTACAACTAAAGTTAGCTTTTTTGCCGCAAATAAATTATCTAAATTAAAAAGACTTTCGATCGTTTTACAAAGTGACTTTTTGATATGGGGTGGCGGCACTTTAAATCTAAAAGGTAAACCCACTAATTTATTAAGGTTACAGTCATTAGCAAAGTGGACTGGGAAGCGTTTCTGCTTTCTTGGTGTAGGTTTGGAAGCTGTGATTTCAGATGAAAAAGATACTAGAGGCAAAGTTTTCAAAAATGCCGATTTACTTTATGTCAGAGACAAACAATCCTACGAATTAGCTTTACAGAAACTCAAGCCAGTTAAAGCCTGTTGTTTGGGTGGTGATTTAGCATTTTTAGATTTAAATTATTACCAGCCTTATATAAAAGAGAAGAATAAAAGCAAAATAAAAAATATTTCTTTCTCTGGAAAGTCTTGGTGGGGTGAAGGAAGAGGCGAATTTTACGGACAACAATTAATGCAGTTCGTTGATAAATACAACTCGGTTATTCATTTACTACCAGCCCATGTAGGGGAAGACAGAAACGATAATAAATTTCATCACTTACTCAAAAAATACTTACCCGAGTCTAACTATAAACTGCATTCATGGGAGAAGCCAGTAGAATTTGTCGAGATATTAAGTCAAATGGATTTCCACTTTGGCAACCGTTTGCATTCAATAATCTTAGCTGATATTGTCGGCGTACCCAGTGTAGGGATTAGCGGTGCTAATACAAAAATTCAACACTATATTGATAAATCAGAACTACTTCCAGAGTTAAGATGGTTGGATTTTATGGAACCGATAGAAGTTGATAGGATTGAAAAAATATTCAGAGAATATCAACAACCGACTGAGTTTATTTTAAATGAGTCTAAGACAGCAAAAGCAGGGGTAGAATTAATTTTTAAAGCTTAATAAGTATACAGATTTATTCGTTAAGCTTGGGCATGGGGCATGGGGAATTGGGCATGGGGAATTGGATTTTGTCAATTGGATCTCGTAAATTGGATCTTGAAAGATCAATAGGGAGTTTTTCGGCTCCCACTACAAACTTTTATTCCTAACTCCGGGCTTCCTAACTGCTAACTGCTAACTGCTAACTCCTAATTCCTAACTCCTAACTCCTAAATCTTTGATTATGCCTAAAGTTAGTATTTGTATTCCTACATTCAACCGTATTGATTTGCTACCTTTTGCGATTGAAAGCGTACTCAAGCAAACTTATGAAGATTTTGAACTAATTATCTGCGATGATGGTTCTAGGGATGGTACTGCGGAATTAATGTCGAAGTATCAAGATAATCGGATTAAATATATCCGCCATCACCAGAATATTGGTAAAAGTAATAATATGCGTTCCGGTTTTGATGCAGCGACGGGTGATTATTTTATTAAATTTGATGATGACGATCGATTAACGCCGGATTTTATCGCGCAAACTTTGACCATTCTTGAAAAAGATTCTAGCATCGATTTTGTTGGTACCGACCATTGGATAATTGATGTTAATAATGTCCGCAATGAAGCGAAAACTCGGGAAAATTCTCGTTCATGGGGAAGAGAAGATTTAGCTGAAGGGTTGGTAGATAATCTATTGGAAGTTGTGTTTGTGAATCAAAGTTTCCAAATTGGTGCAACTTTATTTCGCCGTCAAACTTTGGTGGAAGTTGGGTTTATGCAGCCAAATTGGCAAAATTGCGAGGATAACGATTTATTTGTACGATTAGCTTTGGCTGGAAAGAAAGGGTATTATTTGCCAAAGTTGTTGATGGAATATAGAGTTCACGCACAACAGCAAGGAATTAATCGCGCAATTCCTTATTTAAGAGATAAGCAGCAGTATTTGCAAAGCTACAAGTTTGATTCTCAGAAGTTAGAGAATATTCGATTACAGCGTTTGCAGGAAACTCAGTTATTGTTAGGTTTACGGTTAATTGAAACAGGTGAAACTGAGAAAGGAAGAGAGTTGGTTATAGCTGGTAAGTCTTTTTCTACCGCTAAAGCATGGACTGGTTTGGGGTTATCCTTGTTACCCTTGGGTATGAGAGGGAAGGCGTTTGATGCTTTGCGGAAGGTGAAAGGATGATGGGGTGATGGGAAGAATATAAGGGAGTAAGATGCTCCCACTACCGCAAATTAGTTAGTAAAAAAAGTGGACGGGAGTCGTCCACTTTTAGTCGTTTTATGCCCGATATTGTCGCAGCGATACCAGCTTTGGTTAGGATAAAGAAAGAAACAAACCTACATCCTTAGCAGTCAGGTAGTGCTGACTGATATAAAGGCAAGATTACTTCTATGGATACGAATGAATTAAAGTTTTTACTTAAGTTATTAGGGTGCGAAAACTACCGCTCAACCTTGAGTAGCAGTATTTTCAAATCATTTAAAGGTAAAAATACTATTTGTCAAAATTTAGGCGATCGCGATATCATCGATTATTCTCGCGAGGTTGCTGCTGTGAAGATTTTACCTCCAGGGCAGGCTTTGTTGGAACTTGATGCGGCTGAGATTCCTATCGAGCAGAAAGAACTTAAGGTGTTGACAAATGTCAGTAAAGCTTCAGGTAAAGTGGCACCTAGTAAAATCAAATCTTCGCTGAAAGCTGCTGAAAAAGAAGAGATTTTAAAAAAATTAGGCTCGCGCGGATTGATTGAAACTGAAATCAAACTGAAAAAGACGAAAGCTGAGGTATGGCTAACCGAGCGAGGAATTGAGTTTTTACGAGATGATTATATTCCTAATAAAGGAAATAATCCTACCTTAAGTTTGGATTTATTAAATAATTATCTACGCTTTTTACGGAAATTTCTACCTAATAAGTCAGAACAAACTGTTACTTCTCCACCGTCAGTTGATATGACGATTAGCAATTTTACTGACGAAGATATTTTAGAAACTATCCGGAAATTAGACAAGGAAATAGGTACAGAAAATTATTTGCCAATCTTCCATTTACGAGAAAAATTACAACCCCCACTGTCGCGGGATGACTTAGATAAAGCACTTTATCGCTTGCAATCCGACGACAAAATTGATTTGAGTACTTTGCAGGAAGCTAGCGCTTACACTCCCGAACAAATTGATACTGGGATTGTGCAAAATGCTGGTGGCCCGTTATTCTTTATCTCAATTGAATAGCAGGTACTAAGCACTATTTTTTATTTCGATTCGCTACTCACATCATAATAGTTTAAGCATGACATCTATCAACAATATTATTAAACGGGAGGTCAATCCTTTTGATCTCATAAATTTCAAACCAGGTAACTTTTGGGAAGAAAAACAGGATTCAAGTGACAGTATTGATTCAATTCATCAAGAGGTAATAAGTGAAATTGAAGAACTTCTCGATTTAGTTATTAGAGATAATCGTAGCCGTAGTTTGTTACTTTTGGGTGACTCTGGTTCTGGTAAAAGCTATTTATTAGGTCGTCTCAAACGTATTCTTAATTCTAAAGCTTTTTTTGCTTATATTGGTCCTTGGGCTGATAGCGACTACATTTGGCGACACGTTTTACGTTCTACTGTTGATAGCTTAATTCAAATTCCGGAAGGACAGCAAGAGTCTCAGTTGATGCTGTGGCTGAAAAGCTTATCAGCCTTTACCAAAAGTAACAGTATTTCGCAGTTGTTGCAGAGCAATCGCCGTAAATTTATCCAACACCTCAAAAAAACCTACAATCGATCTGGGTTGTACAATCCCGACTTTTTTTTTGGAGTGCTGCACGATTTAACAGATCCAGAATTATATCCCATTGCTTGCGAGTGGTTGCGGGGTGATGACTTAAGTGAAGAGTCGATGGAAGCCTTAAAGGTTAGAAGTTGCATTGATTCAGAAGATGCAGCTAAAAATATTTTGGCAAATTTTGGCAGGATTTCAACTCAAACTCAACCGATTGTTTTATGTTTTGACAATTTAGATAATATTCCTCAGAATTCTGATGGCTCTCAGGATTTTCAATCTTTATTCAATATCAACACAACTATTCATAATAGCTATCTCAAAAACTTTTTAGTTATTATCAGCGTAATTACTAATACCTGGAAAAGAAATTGCGACAGAATTCAGCGAGCTGACACAGTTAGAATTGATCGAGAATTAAAATTAAAAAAAATCAACTTAGAACAAGTAGAAGCACTTTGGGCTTATCGTCTCAAGCCTTTACATAAACAAGCCGTTGTACAGCCGACATCACCTATTTTTCCATTCAATCGGCAATTTTTACAAGAGAGTTTCCTCGGTGGTAAAACTCTGCCAAGAAATGCACTTACTGTGGCAAAGAATGAGTATCACAAATATAAAAAATCGCTGATAGATAGTAGTGGAATTCCGCGACAAGGAGATAGTGCTAGAAATAAAACAATTGCCGTTAAAATTCCCGGACAAACTAAAAGTCCCTTAGTTATTACTACGACAGAGGGAGCGAAAAATAAGGAAACAATTGCAGCCGAATTTCAATTGCTATGGCTTCATGAATATAAGAAAATTCAAGGTAAAATTCCTAAAATTACCTTATTATCAGCACCCGATTTAATTGGGATGTTAAAAGAAGCTTTTGAAGCATTACAAATACAGGGAGTTAAACCAAAACTTATTAGTGGTAAATATGCGGGTTATTCTTTAAGCTATCAACAACCAGATAACCGCGAACGGGTAGGTGTAGTTTGGACAGAAGATTCTAATATGACAAGTTTTTTTAATATCATGAATGCTTCTCTTAAGGCAATTCAGAAAAAGCTTTGTCATAAACTGTATCTGATTAGAATTGGTAGTATTGGAAATGCGAAACTTAAAGGTTATCAATTACATCAAAAAATTTTTACAGGTACTCAAAATATTCATATCAAGCCAAACTTAGCTTCTGTTCACCTGTTAGCGACTTATCATAGTTTGGTCAATTCTGCCCTAGCTCATGAGTTAGTAATTGCTGGTAATACAATTAAATTACCACAACTACAATCCTTAATTAGGGAATCTCAACTTTTAGATAAATGTACTTTATTGCAAGATTTAGGAATTGTTACGAAACTATATAATACTGAAGAATATCAAAAGGATAAAAGGGATTGGAGAGCAGTAAAAGATTTCTTATTTAATGTTATTAAAATTCAAGGATATATGGGAGTTCCGGCTTTAATTTCTAATTGTATGAATGAGTTTTCTGATGTGAGTGAAAGTGATGTGACGTTGTTAATTCAATCTTTATGTGAAGAAAGAAAAGTTAAACTTACGAATCCAAAAGCGAAATTACAAGACCAGTTAATTTTTTTGACTGTTTAGATTACCTCAAAGTTTTAGAAAACTAACTCCTTAACCCCTTCCGAAAAGCGGGAATGGGGAATAATATTAAAGCCTCTCTCCTTGAAAGAGAGAGGTGTTTAAAATCATATTTCATCAATATATTATCTAAATGCACTACCTGAATGATGCGACTGAAATTCAAGGGCAAATAAATAAATTCCGCTTATCTAAAATACTATGGCTGGATACAGAAGTTGCTGATTGGTGGACTTCTAATCCTAAGTTATCTCTAATTCAGGTATTGGCTAACCCAAAAGATTCAACAGGTGAGTTTGCTTATATTCTCGATGTGTTGGATAAACCTAATTTAACAGCATATTTTATTGACCAAATTATGGTTAATCCCCAGATAGAAAAGGTATTTCACAATGCCAGTTTTGATTTAAAATATCTGGGAGGAAAATCAGCCCCAAATGTTACCTGCACGCTGAAAATAGCGAGAAAAATTACTCGTGAAGGATTACAAACGTCTAATTTAAAGCTTAAAACTCTAGCAACTGAACTTTGCAATTTTACCGATGTAGATGCCGATGGAGGAGCTAGCGATTGGGGAAAACGTCCTCTTGCAGAAAAACAATTACATTATGCTGCAATGGATACGGTTTACCTGGCTGCCGTGCATCGCTATTTATTAAATTTTAATTATGATAATGAAAGTGATATTTTTGATATGCCAGCTAATACAAATAAATGGGCTAAAAAACCTGATAGTTCTTCCTTAACTGCTACTAAAGTTAGAGTCGCATTTGAGTGTCCGCGTCTGTTTTATCTCAGCCATAATTTTGGTGGTAAAACGCTATTTATTCCTCGCGATACTGTAACTGGAATAGGGAAGATTTTTCATTATTTAGTAGATGAATTTATTAATTTAGCAACTATTGAACCTAGATTTCAGGAATTATTCATTCCAGTTGCATCGGAATTACAGTTAGAAAAAGTTGCTATAGAAATGCAGCAGATTTTTTTTAAAGCTAAATTTTCATCTTACTTAGAAAAAATTGTTGCCAAAGACAATAGTAAAGCTCAACCAATGCTGAAAGTTTGGCAGGGATTACAAGGTGTAATTCAACGCTTTGCTCAAATGTTGATCGTAAATAGAAGCTATTGCAGTGCTCAAAGCCTAATTCGCAATACTTTTATTTCATCAGAACGTCAATTAGAACATTATTTCAATTTACCAAATGGAAGCCAACAACAAGTCAGGGGAGAATATGATTGTTTGATATACAATTGGGAACGCAAGCGTTTGTGTGTAATTGAGTTTAAAACTTATCAACAATTAGATCCATCAGCGCAACTAGCTCAAGTTTCTTTATATAGTTATATACTCCGACAAAAGCAGCAAGTATCTGTAGACTCGGCAGTTTACTGCGCCCTGCCCGAGTTTAAAGAGTATTATTATGATTGGGAACAATTAGAAAATACTGTAAATCAGTTAATTCCCTACAAATTACAGCAGATGCAAGAATGGTTGAATTGGCAACAGTCTCAACCCAATTCCCCTCCACCGACAACTCAGCCTTATTTATGCGAAATTTGTCCGCAGCAGCAGAAGTGTCAAAGTTATTTCGGTGATGTGGTAGATTCCACTTCTAAACCTCCCTACGAAAATGAAGAAGAAACAGAAACACGAGAAGATACTCGCGACACAACCGAAGAGCAGAATTCTGTTGATGCTGATGCAATTGGGAAAGAATTGGTAGCTACCTTACAATCCTTTGGGATTAAGGTAGATTTTGTCGAAGCTGTTGTTGCACCCAGTTTTATCAGAGTGAAAATAAAGCCTCGATCTGGTGTAAAAGTTATTTCGATTATAAAATTATCAGCAGATTTACAGGTACAGTTGGAATTAGAAAATCCGCCGTTAATTGCGCCACAAGCTGGATATGTCAGTGTCGATTTACCCCATCCCAATAGACAAGCAGCTATTTTTGAAGATTATATCAAGTCACAAAAATTACCCGAAGCTGCAACAGTAAAAATTGCTCTTGGAGTGAATTTAGAAGGAAAATTATTAGAAGCCGATTTATCAGATCCCAATACCTGCCACTTTTTAGTTGGTGGTACAACCGGAAGCGGTAAAAGCGAATTTTTGCGATCGCTACTTCTAAGTTTACTAGTTCGTTATTCACCGCAGCATCTCCAAATTGCTCTGGTAGATCCCAAACGAGTTACCTTTCCCGAGTTTGAGAAGATGCCGTGGTTGTATTCACCAGTGGTTAAAGATAGCGATCGCGCGATCGAACTTATGGAATCATTAGTAAGTGAGATGGAATCGCGTTATCAGCGCTTTGAAACAGCCAGATGTGCCGATTTAGGTACTTACAATCAACGTGCCCATAAGCCTTTACCTCGCATCATCTGTATTTTCGACGAATATGCTGATTTTATGGCTGAGAAGGAATCTCGTACAGCCTTAGAACAAAGTATAAAACGTCTAGGTGCAATGGCACGCGCTGCTGGAATTCATTTAATTATTGCTACTCAACGCCCCGAAGCCAAAGTAGTTACACCGATAATCCGCTCGAATTTACCCGGAAGAGTTGCTTTACGTACCGCCAGCGAAGCCGACTCTGCAATTGTTTTAGGAGGTAAACAAAACGCTGCTGCTTATTTATTAGGTAAAGGTGATTTGCTATACCAAGTAAACTCAAAATTGCATCGCTTACAAAGTTTATATGCACAAAAGATTAAGATACCTTCAGTTTAATTACTCCCTCCGCATCTATTTATAGCGCGGAGTGCCGTACTTTAATCAGCTCCTCGCAACTTACGAGTATTTTCAACTAAACTTTGGGCAAATTTATCCAAGCGTTGAGAAAGTTTTTCATCCAAAAGTTTACCTTCTTTATCAAAGGCTTTCCAAGCTTGCCCGATGGCAATTTGCTCGGGAATCACCCAAGCATGCACCCAGCGCATCACAAGACGCAATTGATTGAGAGAATTACTATTCGACTGTCCCCCTAAAATACTTATCGTTCCCGTAACTTTATCAGATAACTCTTCAAAACTCATCAAATCTAGAGCATTTTTCAGCACGCCACTAATACCACCGTGGTATTCTGGAGTCGCCAAAATCAACCCGTCGGCTTGCTTGACGGTTTCCTGCAACCGCTTCACATCTGGATATTCTCGATACTCATCTCCACCATCACAGAATGGTAAATTCATCTGTCTTAAATCCAGAATTTCAACCTCAGCACCTAAGGCTTCTACTCTTTGTGCTGCCAACCCCAAAGCCTGATGAGTATAAGATTCGGCTCTCAAACTACCAGCGATTCCAACTATCTTCATTTTGATTCACGCTCCTAATACAGTTTGAATATTCTTTGATTTATCAAAAACTCGTAATCGTTATGACTATGAGTATATCTTAGCGATAAATGATTAAAAGTGTCAAATAGCTGTGAGAGCATCTTATGGGTATTGCTACAATTACAAAACCCACTGTAAGGTGCGCTAAGCTCTAGGCTTGCCTTTTGTAGGGTGTGTGACGGTTTCGATCAATTTCAATCAAAACAAGGGAGAATTGATTTTACCGTCACGCACCAATCAGATGTTCGATGAAAAGAATACTTAATCGATCGCCAGATATGGAATTTTATTTGATTAGGATTGTAGGGTGTGTGACGGTTTCGATAAATTTCAATCAAAACAAGTGATAATTGATATTACCGTCACGCACCAATCGTTATATGTGACAAAATTGATTATCGATGAAAATAATACTTAATTTACCACCAGAGATGGAATTTTATTTGATTCGGAGAGCAGAAAAAAAGGCATATTAAATTTTAGCAGAGTACATTAAAAAAAATAATTCATAATTTTTAGGTACTGTTAGCAACTCGTAATACAGCAAGTAAATCCATTGGTGCGTGACGGTAGTACCAATTTATCTCTTTGAATTTGAAAATTTCTCGTAACCGTCACAGCACCCTACAAAATAAATAAAATAAATTTCTTCATTCTCTATTTATTTATTGGTGCGTGACGGTAGTACCAATTTATCTCGTTGAATTTGAAAATTTCTTGTAAACGTCAGTGCACCGGAAAAATTCATTCTCTATTTATTGATTGGTGCGTGACGGTAGTACCAATTTATCTCGTTGAATTTGAAAATTTATCGTAACCGTCAGTGCACCCGAAAAATTCATTCTCTATTTATTGATTGGTGCGTGACGTTAGTACCAATTTATCTCGTTGAATTTGAAAATTTCTCGTAACCGTCA
>JBCBQE010000101.1:0-12025 GCA_039820385.1 Cyanobacteria bacterium J06635_10 | reverse complement strand
GTATTAAATGGACCGCGAACGTCTATCTTCGTAATCCCATTTTTGGCAATGGTAGCGAAAAAGTCAATTAAAAGTAATTAATAGCTCTTGACATTTAAGGTGATAATAAGTAATAAATTATGTCTCAAAGATTTTGATTGTTAGGGTCATGGGTGGCCGTCACGACATTAGGACAAAAGAAATATTATCTCAAATACTCCCTGTGGTTTAAGAAAACTGGTTTTTTTTAATCTCTACTTATATTTATGTTGATAAACTCCGTATCGATGGGAACTTGAATCAATTGACAAATTAACATTCGCCGTCATGGGTGCCCGT
Organism: Cyanobacteria bacterium J06635_10; assembly: GCA_039820385.1. Taxonomy (GTDB): domain Bacteria; phylum Cyanobacteriota; class Cyanobacteriia; order Cyanobacteriales; family Nostocaceae; genus Rivularia. Next base: position 11,707 of record JBCBQE010000101.1, on the reverse strand, counting down.
CAGCTGTGCAGCATAAACCGATAAAATCGAAAAATTATACGCAGCCCTCCTAAGTGCTACTTAAAACCTATATAAATTTTGAAAGAGTCGGAAAAATCGATGAAATCAGTAGACTTGTGGGAACAGTTTTTCAGTTACCTTGCGTCATGAGGGAAAGATTGAGGTTGCTTATCACCCTCATTCAATAACTCCGAAATAATTCGTATTTTTCAATTATTACAAGTGGTAATTACGACTTTCCAGTAAGTAACACTAAAAACTGATTGAAAATGATGATACTTGAGCATCCCCAATGCTGCAAATGTCAGTCACAACATATTTTTCAATATCCGGGCTTTTTCCCCTTTCCATTAGGGTATATGGTGGGTTAACAATATGGTGTATATGTTTCAAATGATTCAAAAGTTATGCCTAGAAGTGCAAGCGAATACGCAGTATACCTATTGATGGAAAGTGGACACCGTGAAGAAGTGCGTTTTCCCACAATTCAAGAGTTTCAGAAGTGGTACAGCGGCGAACTTATGCCCAAGGCTGCTTCTCATGACTTTATAAACGTGCCAATTAAGAATATAAGCGGCGAATACATGGTACTTCGTCCATCTCGGGTTGTTGCCATTCGAGTTGAACCAATATTTAGTTCTAGTGTTGAAAGATTTACATAAATCATGAGAAAAACCCTTGCTTTGTTTTCCTTGAGCCTGGGAATTGCTTTACTTACCGACCTGCGTTCGCTTGTTGCTCAGGTGCCGATTATGACATCACCTCCGGTACCGAGCATTCCTAAAAGAGTAGCGCAGCCTGTGATCATACCAACCATTCCTCCAAGAGTAACCCAGTCACGACCAACTATAACTGCGGCGACTCCAGCATTGAAACCAATTGGTTTGTCCAATAACTGCACTCCCAAACGCACCTGCTTGGGTTGGGATGAGCAACTCTTTTGGGGCGGAAAAGGGAAAGGAAAAGCTGGCGATCGCTGGGCATTAATTGAGTCTATTGACAATAGCTTGCGCTATCTGCAAGCTCCTAGTGCTGCCAGAATTTATCAAAATTATCCCATCAAGGGAATTACGATCTCTCGCGTGCGTCGCAGTTTGTTACGCTTCCGCGAATTGGTGCGTACATCTAGATCCGCCGCACAATTACAAGCTGCTGTCAGGCGCGAGTTTCAGTTTTACAAATCAACCGGCAACGACGGCAAGGGTACCGTTAAATTTACTGCATACTACAAGCCAGTTTACGAAGCAAGTCGCGTTCGCACTTCGGAGTTTAAGTATCCCATTTATGCATTACCACCCGACTTTAAACAGTGGGCAAAACCACACCCCACAAGGCTAGAGTTGGAAGGAAAGAATGCTTTGTTAGGAGAAAATAGCCGCTTAAGCGGTTTGGAACTATTTTGGTTCCGCGATCGCTTTGATGCATACTTAATTCATATCCAAGGTTCTGCCAAGCTGAAGTTAACTGATGGTACCGTTACAGGTGTTGGTTATGCCGGAGCAACCGATTATCCTTGGACGAGTATCGGCAGAGCGTTACTTAAAGACGGAAAAATTACTCAAAAACAAACGACAATGCCTGGAATTATTAACTTTTTCCAGCGTAACTCCAAGGCTATGGACGATTATCTACCGCTTTGGGAACGTTTTATTTTCTTTAGAGACAAAGGTAATAAACCAGCTATTGGTAGTATAGGTGTACCATTATCGCCAGAACGTTCCATTGCTACAGATAAATCTCTGATGCCTCCGGGTGCGTTAGCACTAGTTAACACAAGATTTCCTTATGTTGGAGACAATGGGCAATTAGAATATCGTCGTGTTAGTAGATTTGTATTAGATCAAGATACAGGTAGCGCCATTAAAACACCCGGAAGAGTAGATTATTTCATGGGTACAGGAAAAGTCGCAGGTGATAGGGCTGGGGTTACAGGTGGTAACGGAACGTTATACTATTTACTGCTAAAGAGATAAAAATAAATGGATGTAGGGCATAGGGCATAGGGCATGGGTTAAAATTCTTTACCTAAGCTTTCTCCTATGCCTTTATCATAGCGGCTATAGTATCATGTCTGTATGAACTACCAGCCCTTACTTCCTTGAAGGACTGGTTTCTACATCCAGCCCAGTAAAGAATGGTTTTTGACGCTTCGCACGACCTGGTTGCTACATGTTTCCCGCGTTTTACGGGTGCATGAAGTAGAGCCAGAATCATCCACGTCTACGAGGCTAGTTCCTAACCCCGGTAGATTGCCTGAATATTTATGCTTTTGTTTCTAGTAACTACCGTGCCATTACAGCTGAATATGCGTATAGCTACTCCTGCTAGTATATCACATAGCGTGTTGGCTCGCTTACATCCCCACCTTGTAGAAGGATGGGGAATTCGCGAGAAGGTTAAACTAACATTCTTTAAGGATTGGTAATGAGTAATGGGTAATTGATAATAGCATTTTACGTTCGACTATTAATTTTAATTAAAGTTGTTGGTTAATAATAGAACTTACGTATAGAAGAGAAAACAATGGTTTTATCTACCGCATGGGCTTGCCAAAGTATCTAATGGTCCTATTCGGGCCTCGAAAAATAATCTAACTGTATAAGTCCTAAATAATACTGATGACTTACAAATATGAAACGTCGGTTATTGTGAGTCAAGCAAACGGTATATAAACTAATATATCGTGCTCTATCGTCGTTTTTTTACAATCTAATGTATTTAGAACAACAAATAGTCAGTAGAGACAAATTAGAAAGCTTTCGTAAATTATTGTTATTTTAATTGCAACAATGAAATTCAGCGAAATCGTCAAAAAACTGGGTGAAAATGTTACGATTACTAGTTTAGCTAACTTGCCCAACCTCGATCCAGAAATTACTGGATTAGCAGCAGTTGATGAAGCCACAACTGGTACTATTAGCTATATAGAAGGACCAAAATTTGCCCATGCGGTAGATAAAACAAGTGCTAATGCTCTGATTTTACCTAACGACGAATCATTGCTTCTTAAAGCACAAGAAAATGAAATTGCTTGGATAGCAACAAAAGAACCGCGATTGTTATTTGCTAAAACAATCAACTTATTTTATCAACCTTGGCATCCCACTCCAGAAATTCACCCTTTGGCAGTAATTCACCCTTTGGCAAAAATTGGCAGTGACGTTTATATTGGTGCTCATGTTGTCATTCAAGAAAACGTAGAAATTGGCAACAACGCCTGCATCCATCCCAACGTTGTGATTTATCCAGATGTTAAAATTGGCGATCGCACTACCTTACATGCCAATTGTACAATTCACGAACGTTCTCGCATTGGTGCCGATTGCGTAATTCACAGCGGTACGGTTATTGGTGCTGAAGGCTTCGGTTTTGTTCCTACAAAAGAAGGCTGGTTGAAAATGGAGCAATCTGGCTATACAGTCATAGAAGATCGAGTAGAAATTGGCTGTAATAGTGCAGTCGATCGTCCAGCAGTAGGAGAAACTCGCATTGGTCATGATACGGTTATTGACAACTTAGTGCAAATTGGACATGGCACTCAAGTGGGTTTTGGTTGTGCTCTTGCCGGACAAACAGCAACAGCCGGAGGAGTTAAAATTGGTAATCGCGTTATCATCGCCGGACAATCAGGAATTGCCAATCAAGTCAAAATAGGGGATGGTGCAACCGTATCCGCGAAAGCCGGAGTTCATAGCAACGTGCCACCAGGAGAAATTGTTTCTGGAAACCCAGCCATTCCTTACAAAATATATTTAAAATCCTCTGCGATTATTCAAAAATTGCCGGAAATCTATCAATATATCAGGCAATTGCAGCGAAAATTGACATTTTAACAACGGATGCTTTTGTGGAAGAATTTTGAATTTTTCTAATTCTTTTATCTCTATTTCCAAGTAAAAATTGATCGAACCCGATTTTAATTCAAAGTCGGGTTTTTAAGTACTAATAATTACTCTCTTCCTGCTCAAGGGCGATTACTTATAAAAAATCCTTTTCCTCTCCCCACTCTTCCCCCTCTTATTAAATTCACTTTAATATAGCCAAAACAATGAATAGTATAATTATTTTTGTAATAATAAGTTTAGTTGTAACTCCACTACTATTATTAATACGGTCCTGGAAAGCACTTTTAGTATATGTTTTAATAATTGGATGTCCTCTAACTTGGCTTTGGATTAATCATTTTTATGTGACATCACAGCCAGGTTACAGGGGCCCAGGACGGCTGCTTTCGGTCTTGCATTTGCCTCAATTTTTAGCTTTTTTTTCGTATTTGGAATCGTTCTAAGTATTCTGTTGGTAGGCTTATATAAAAGGAATTGATTCCGTAGTAATTTGATTGCGAAACGAATTTTTAGAGACGCGATATATCGCGTCTCTACATTTTAAATTCCCAATTTTTCTAATACTGGCTTGGTAGAAACAATATGTCTTTGTAAACCAAGCTCTTTGGGACTAACTCCCAAGGCTAAAGCGATTAATTGCGGTAAATGCAATACTGGTAAACCTAACTTATGTCCGATAACTTTTTCTACCTCTGGCTGACGGGAATCCAAATTAAGGTGACATAAAGGGCAAGGTGTAACCAGGCAATCCGCACCGGCTTCTATGGCTTCTTTGATATGTTTACCCGCCATTTGGAAAGATTGGGTAGTAGCATAGCTAGAAAGCGGCCATCCACAACATTGAGTACGACCTCTATAATAAATAGGCGTTGCACCCACCGTACGGAAAACATTTTCCATCGCTTCTGGTTTAAAAGGATCCTCACCAGGTATATTTTGAGCGCGTAGTAAATAGCAGCCATAAAAAGCTGCGCATTTGAGATTAGTTAATTTATTCGTGACGCGCCCTTTGATTTCTTCTAAACCGTAATCGCTTATTAAAGCATAGAGAAGATGTTTGACTTCTGTACTTCCGCGATAAGGCGAACAGCTTTCTTTTTGCAACAAATTGTTAACTTTATTTAAGTAAGCAGGATTATTTTGCCGGCAAGCTTTGAGACGCTCGTCAACATGGCCGATAACACCTTGACAAGTGCTGCAATGAGTTATTAGAGGCAGATTTAATTCTTCTGCCAAAGAAATATTTCGAGCATTGACTGTATCTTCCAATAGTTGGGAATCTTCTTTAAAAGTACCGCTACCGCAACAAGCCGCTTTTTTGAGTTCAATTAGTTCAATATCCAAAGCCTGAGAAAGGGCGACAGTGGAAGAATGAAGCTCTCGACAAGCCCCTTGGGCAACACAACCTGGAAAATAAGCGTATTTAAGCATTTGGAATAGAATACAATTTGATTAATTGGGAAAGCGGAAATTTGGAAGGAGAGACAAACTTCTTCCAAGGTTTCCAAGAGCAGACGTAACTTTTTGTGTCACTAACCCACTCACGGCGGAGTTGACGGGTACCCAATATAATTTTTTTAGGAGAAAAAATTATATTGGCAGCCCTTGACTAGCTCTTTCGCACACACAACGAAGGTTCACATGGTTAGATGCTTCCTTAGTCTAGCTCTGTAGGAAGTCTTTTCACCGAGACCTTGGATAAAGCCAAGACATCTTAGTTGTATTGGGCAAAGAGACTGTAAGAAGTTTTCTGTTTCCGGTTATACCACGAAAAACCAGACGCTCTTGCCATTTGGTTGCATCTCTTTTCTTCCTATTTTCTCCCAGTCATTAGAGGACTGGGTTTCCAATAGATGGGTAGTTTTGATCAAATGAAGTTAAGCCGAGCAATCTGGGCAGTTGTATGGTATTAAGTTCTTTATTCTCCAAAATTATTATTGATGAGAACCGCCTATCTATTGTTAGCTGTTTGTATTATTTTTGATCTTGCAATTAATTTAAATTGAGTGTATATACCAAGCATTAGCTAGATTCAAGGAAAAAAATTTAGTACAAATTGCTGTCATAGAGACATATACACCGTGTATGGGAACGCGCTTTCCGATAAGATGTATATGCTCAAAACGGTGACATCCATAAAGAGCGAAATTTAGCAACCCGATAAGGTCTTTAAATCTATGAGCCAAGCGGAAATTTTTGAAAACGTCAAGAAAATTGTTGGCGATCAATTAGGAGTTGAGGATGAGAAAATCACCCCACAAGCGAATTTCGCCAATGACTTAGGGGCTGATTCTTTGGATACGGTAGAACTAGTAATGGCTTTGGAAGAAGAATTTGATATTGAAATTCCCGACGAAGCCGCCGAAAAAATTACTACAGTTCAAGAGGCAGTTGACTACATTAATGGGAAAGTTGCCGCATCCGCCTAGCATAGGGAATAGATAATTAGGGATTGGGGAGACAGAACAGTTAAAAGTTAGTGGCCAAAAGTTAGTCGAAAACTCGATGGAACTTTTTTGTCTCGCGAACTATTACAATTCTCTTATCCCTAGTTCCTAATTTATTAGTTCAAAGGTTCCTTGTTGAGCTGCGGGGTAGGTCGAGCCACCATAAATATCATCATGACAGAATTTAAACGTAAGCGCGTTGTTGTAACTGGTGTTGGCGCGATTACACCGATTGGTAACACACCAGAACAATATTGGGAAGGATTAGCCAGTGGTCGTAATGGTATTGGTGAGATTACTCTATTTGATGCCTCACGCCATGATTGCCGCATCGCTGGTGAGGTAAAAGATTTCGACCCGCACGAGTATATGGACCGAAAAGAAGCCAAGCGTATGGCTCGGTTCGCTCAATTTGGGGTTTCGGCAGCAAAACAAGCTCTTTCTGATGCGCAATTAGTTATCAATGACCTGAATGCGGAGCAAGTCGGTATTATGCTTGGTTCGGGTATTGGCGGCTTGAAAGTGATGGAGGAGCAGCAAGCGATCTATCTGAATCGCGGACCTGACCGTTGTAGTCCGTTTATGGTACCGATGATGATTGCTAATATGGCTGCTGGTTTGACAGCAATTCACGTCGGTGCTAAAGGTCCCAACTCTTGCCCGGTTACAGCCTGTGCTGCAGGTTCCAATGCCATCGCTGATGCTTTTCGTATCATCCAAGACGGATATGCTCAAGCGATGATTTGTGGGGGATGTGAAGCCGCGATTACTCCTTTATCTATGGCTGGGTTTGCTTCAGCAAGAACCCTTTCCACCCGTAATGGTGACCCCAAACATGCCAGTCGTCCGTTTGACAAAGATCGTGACGGGTTTGTCATGGGTGAAGGTGCGGGTATTTTGATTTTGGAAGAACTGGAACACGCTTTAAGTCGCGGTGCCAGAATTTATGCCGAAATGATTGGCTCTGGTATGACTTGTGACGCTTACCATATGACTTCACCAGTACCCGGTGGAAAAGGTGCGGCAAGAGCCATACAATTAGCGCTCAAAGATGCCGGAATCACTCCGCAACAAGTCACTTACATCAATGCTCACGGTACTAGCACTCCGGTAAATGACCCCACCGAAACTGCTGCGATGAAAGAAGCCCTTGGAGAACATGCTTACAAAATAGCTATTAGTTCTACCAAATCCATGACTGGCCATCTTTTGGGCGGTTCTGGAGGTATCGAAGGCGTAGCCACAGTATTGGCGATCGCCAATAATCGAGTTCCACCGACAATCAATTTGGTAAATCAAGATCCGGAATGCGATCTGGATTACGTAGCGAATGAAAGTCGTGCTCTTGACATTAAGGTAGCGCTATCCAATTCTTTTGGTTTTGGCGGTCACAATGTCACCCTAGCCTTTAAGAAGTACGTTGATTGAAGGATACAACATGAAGGATGAAGCATGAAGTCAAGGGTTCCCTTAAAAGTTTTTTCTTCAAAAAAACTTAGAGGGCACCCATGAACATTTTTTTAGAAGAACAAAATGTTCATGGGAACCCGTCGGGTGCCCTTAAGATTCATCCTTCATGCTTCTATGTTATCGAATGACCGTTTGAGCACGGTGCGAAGGAACATGCCCGGAAAGTCATAAATAAAATTCACAGACTTTCAGATCCCACTATATCCCCCGCAGTGATTGGGGGACTTTAACCCCCTTTTTTTTAGGGGGAAGAGAGGGATAATCCTTGGGATTATTTTAAACACGATATTTATTAAACATCTTCGATCTTCACCCTGCTGCAAAAATTAGTTTAATTAAAAACTGAATAACTGGCGCAATCCTCTATACAATTAATCCCAAGTCCCTTCATAAAAATATGCCGGCTGTGCCTCTTGTCCGTCCACAGGCCGCAATGGGATGATGAAAATATAGCTTGAGCTAGCTGGGAAAAATTGAAATAACCCGGGGCTCGTTACATATTGATGCTAACGTCGTTAAAAACAATCGTATTATGGCAGTTGCAACCCAAACCCAAACCCTCGAACAACTTTGTATCAACTCAATTCGCTTTTTAGCAGTTGATGCCGTAGAAAAAGCAAAATCCGGTCACCCTGGACTACCTATGGGCGCAGCGCCAATGGCGTTCGTGCTATGGGATAAGTTTATGCGGTACAACCCCAAAAACCCCAAATGGTTCAACCGCGATCGCTTTGTTTTATCCGCTGGTCATGGTTCTATGTTGCAGTATGCTCTGCTTTATTTAGCAGGCTTTGATAGCGTCACCATAGAAGATATTAAAAATTTCCGTCAGTGGGAATCCCAAACTCCCGGACACCCCGAAAATTTTGTGACTGCAGGGGTAGAAGTTACTACCGGACCTTTGGGTCAGGGAATTGCCAATGGAGTCGGTTTGGCAATGGCAGAAGCACACTTGGCTGCGAAATACAACAAACCCGATGCTAAAATTGTTGACCATTATACCTACGTAATTCTGGGTGACGGTTGCAACATGGAAGGTGTTTCCGGTGAAGCTTGTTCTTTTGCTGGACACCAAGGTTTAGGTAAATTAATTGCGCTGTACGACGATAACCACATTTCCATTGATGGTTCTACTGACGTAGCATTTACAGAAGATGTTTCCAAGCGTTTTGAAGCTTACGGTTGGCACGTTCTCCACGTTAAAGATGGTAATAACGATTTAGACGCAATTGCTAAAGCTATCAAGGAAGCTAAATCTGTCACCGATAAACCCACCATGATTAAAGTGACAACTACCATCGGTTACGGTGCACCCAATAAGCAAAATACCGCTGGAATTCACGGTGCTGCTCTTGGTGCTGATGAAATCAAACTTACCCGTGAAAACTTGAGTTGGAGTCACGAACCCTTCGTAGTACCAGAAGATGCTTTAAACCACATGCGTAAAGCTGTGGAACGCGGTGCTGGCTATGAAGATGAGTGGAACAAGACTTTTGCTAGCTACAAATCTAAATATGCCACAGAAGCGGCAGAATTTGAACGTTATTTGAGCGGTAAGCTTCCTGATGGTTGGGATAGTGTATTACCTACATTCACTCCTGAGGACAAAGGTTTAGCAACCCGTAAATACTCTCAAGCTTGCTTGAATAAAATAGCAGGAGTTATACCAGAGTTAATCGGTGGTTCCGCTGACTTAACCCACTCCAACTTGACCGAGATTAAAGAAGATGGAGAATTCCAGAAAGGACAACATCAAAATCGTAACGTCCACTTCGGTGTACGCGAACATGGTATGGGCGCAATCTGTAATGGTATGGCGCTACACGGTTCGGGATTAATTCCTTATGGTGCAACCTTCTTAATCTTTACCGACTATATGCGTGCTTCGATTCGCTTATCAGCACTGTCTCTAGCTGGTTCAATTTGGGTAATGACTCACGATTCCATTGGACAAGGTGAAGATGGCCCCACTCACCAACCAATTGAAACTTTGGCTTCATTGAGAGCTATTCCTAACTTGACGGTTATTCGCCCTGCAGACGGAAATGAAGTTTCTGGGGCTTATAAGGTAGCTATTGAAAAAGCAAAGAAAAGTGACCCTACCTTATTAGCGTTCACTCGTCAAGGTGTACCCAACTTAAAAGGTTCTTCCATTGAAAAGACTACTAAAGGTGCTTATACTTTGGTGGATTGCGATGGAACTCCAGATTTAATTTTGATTGGTACTGGTTCCGAAGTACAGCTTTGTGTCGGTGCTGCTGAAAAACTTACTGGTAAGAAAGTTCGTGTAGTTTCCATGCCTTCTTGGGAATTGTTTGAAGAGCAAGATGAAGCTTACAAGGAATCTGTTTTACCTAAGGCAGTTACCAAGCGCGTATCAGTAGAAGCTGCTGCTAGCTTTGGTTGGCACAAGTACGTTGGTGTAGATGGCGATACAGTAAGCATCGATAGATTTGGTGCTTCCGCTCCTGGTGCTACTGTTATGGATAAATTTGGCTTCAATGTTGATAATGTCGTAGCAACTGCGAAGAAAGTTTTAGGTTAATTGGTAGTAGTTGAATAATTGAATAATTGTTTTTTAAGGTGGGTATAATAGCCCGCCTTTTTTTGTGGAACCAGAGGTAATATGATGTCCGGCTAATCACCCATAATATCATGTCCGGCTAATTACTTACTATATAACCTTATTGAAAAGATGGCGGTTATTACCAACATAACCTCTTACTCAACCCACACAGAATGCTAGTTTAACCGGACATGATATAATATGCTGCTGCTCCGTGTAACGGAAGGTAATGCCTGAATCGCCGTCTATAAATAGGCGGCGAGTGGCTCAAATCAACCAACTACTCCTCGCGTAAAACATACCCAACACCGCGCACGGTGTGAATTAGGCGTTTTTCATTATTTTCTTCAAGTTTGAGGCGTACATAACGTACATATACTTCAATTACATTAGAATCGCCAACAAAGTCATAACCCCAAACGGTTTCTAAAATTTGCTCTCTTGTAAACACTTGACGGGGATTCCCCATTAAATATTCGAGTAAATCAAACTCTTTGACTGTCAATTCTATTGCTCGGGAGCCGCGAAAAACTTCACGAGTTTGACGGTTCAAACTTAAGTCTTCAAATTTCAATAAATGGCGATTATCTTCTTCGCTACGACGGCGTAAATGAGCGCGAATTCTAGCCAAAAGTTCCTCAATACTGAAAGGTTTGATTACATAATCATCAGCCCCAGCATCCAAACCCGTAACCCGCGAATTTACTTCATCTTTGGCTGTGAGCAAGATTATCGGAATTTTACTTCCCGTAGCTCGCAGACGACGACAAAGCTCTACCCCGCTTAAACCAGGGAGCATCCAATCTAAAATCGCTAAATCTGGTGTTGATTCTCGCGCCAACATTAATCCTGCGATTCCATCATTAGCAACGCTGACGTTATAACCTTCGCTACTTAACTCCATTTCTAAAAATTGAGCTAGTTTGATTTCATCTTCAACTAGAATAATATGTTCGCTCATTATCTATTATTTATTAGTTATTAGTTATTACTTCTTACTAATTACTCCTTACTAATTACTTCTTACTAATTACTCCTTACTCATTACTCATTACTCATTACTCTTAACTCCTAACTCCTAACTCCTAACTCCTAACTCCTTCAACCAATCATCATTGGTAATTTTACTATTACTGAAGTTCCTTCTTCAGCATTAGATTCAATCAAAAAATCTCCATTGTGTGCTTCCACAATCCGTTTGGTAATTGCCAGCCCTAATCCAGTTCCAGAAGATTTTGTCGAAAAGAATGGTTGAGTTAATAATGGTAAAATATTTGGCGGTATCGGTTCCCCACCATTACGAACTTGAATACAAATTTCTTGATGATTAAAGTTACTATCTACCTGTAATTTAACTTTTTCTCCAGAACCTATAGCTT
>JBCBQE010000100.1:0-12193 GCA_039820385.1 Cyanobacteria bacterium J06635_10 | reverse complement strand
TTCACTAATAATGCTTACACTTGTGGTTGAGTTAACTATCAAACAAGCAGCGTAATTAGTGAATCTTTCCCGAGTAAATTATTAAAATCAGATAAGAATTATGCCTATAAATCTTTATTTATAAGGTCTAATCTTTAGACGCTGCTAAATTTTCATGACAGGTAATTAAACAATACTTAATAAGTATTCTTGGCGACAATAACATTTTTGATTGAGACTTATACTAATTTAATTATTCTTCGCCAAAATATTACAACCAAGATTCAATAAACCAAATTTTACCCTAACGGGTACTGTTCCGTGAAGTTGTTTGAGGCATACTCAAGAAAGCTCACGGGGAAAGCGTAATTTAAATATATGCAAATTTTACCCGATTAAATCTCAGTTACAAACAATTATCAGGAGATAAATATGCCTAGACTTCATGGATTTAGTTCTCGTAATGGCGAAAATCAACCTTTGGGTGAATTTGCACAAACTGGTAAATTCGGAAGAATGTTTCGTAGATTGCCTCCCTTTACACCATCAATAGAAAGTTTAACTGAGTTGGGTGATGCAATGAATGATATTGACCCTACCTCTACCGATGGTGATAATCTGAATGTACCCGCAGGCTTTACTTATTTAGGTCAGTTTATCGACCACGATATTACCTTGGATACTACTGCTTTACAAGAAGTTTTAGTCGATCCATTAGCGTTGAGAAATTTTCGCACGCCACGATTAGACTTAGATAGTGTCTATGGTTGTGGACCGAAAACTCAACGATATCTTTATCAACTAGACGATCCCGATTTATTTGCGATCGGGAAAACCAATAGTCAACCAGGTGGTGGAGACGCTTCTATTCCCACAGAACTACCCAACGATCTTCCTCGTGCTGCTAGTACTCTTGCTATCATCGGTGACCCCCGCAACGATGAAAATTTGATTGTTGCTCAAACACATTTAGCTTTCCTCAAGTTTCATAACAAGGTAGTTGAGGGTATCAAAAATGGTAGCATTCAGCCTTTGAGTAGTACCGATAAATCTGTTTTTGAACAGGCTAGAGAGTTAGTCATTTTCCATTATCAGTGGATTGTATTAAACGACTTTTTAGCTCGAATTATCGATACCCAACAGCTAAACGAAGTATTAAATTACGGTAGACGCTTCTTTAGATTTCGAGAAGAACCATTCATCCCCGTTGAGTTCTCGGTTGCTGCTTACCGCTTGGGTCATAGTATGGTACGTGGAGAATATGACTATAACCGGGTTTTCACTGCCGCAAGTCTACGACTACTCTTTGCATTCACCGCCTCTTCGGGACAATTGGGAGACTTTGCGGATGTTCCCATTCCCAGTGACTGGATTATCGATTGGAGAAGATTCTTTGAGATAGATGCTAACGTACCAGTTCAATTTAGTCGCAAACTCGATCCATTCTTGGTTGAACCTCTGAAAAATATCCCCAATATTCCTGAACCTGCTTCCCTAGCAGTAAGAAACCTACTCAGAGGGCGTAGTCTCGGCTTACCTTCTGGTCAACGTATAGCTCGCAGGATGAGATTTAAACCCTTGACTCCAGCGGAAATAAGCACTGGGATAGATGGAGTCGTTGCTGAAAAACACAACTTTCATATTGAATCTCCACTCTGGTACTACATCCTCAAAGAAGCGCAAATCCAACAACAAGGAAATCGCTTGGGACAAGTGGGAAGTCGTATCCTAGCTGAAGTATTTGTTGGTCTTCTGGAAGCCGATAGCAGCTCCTTCTTAGCATGTAACCCAGATTGGAAACCAACATTACCCGCTCAAGTTGCAGGAACATTCACCATGACAGACCTATTGAATTTTGTTGGAGATCTCAATCCAATTGGCGATAAGCCCGTTAATACTTCTTCACCAGTAACTCTATCTTAACCCGCTAATCTTAATTTCTAATCTCAGTATATCTACTAGATATAAAAGTCAAATCATTGCCCCAAAATGATAATTAAAACTTACCAATATTGGGGCAATTTGATTGATGTCAAGGGTTCCCATAAGAATTTTTTTAGAAGAAAAAAATTCTTATGGGTGCCCGTCAAAGCAGTTCAAAAATTATGGGAACCCTTGATGATTAAGCCCCTTGTTCCGGCTTAAATTCCAGCGAGACACCATTCATGCAATAACGCTGACCGGTAGGTTTGGGACCATCACCAAATACATGACCTAAATGTCCGCCACAGTTACTGCAATGAACTTCGGTTCTAGTCATAAAGAACTTTCTGTCCACCGAAGTTTCAATTGCACCCTCTATAGGTGCGTAAAAACTAGGCCAACCAGTACCGCTGTTAAACTTCGTTTCTGAAGTAAACAGAGGCTGACCGCAACCAGCACATACGTAAGTTCCTTTGTCATAATTTTTATCCAAGGGACTTGTGCCAGCAGGCTCGGTACCGTGTTTCCGCAAAACTCGAAACTGTTCTGAGTTCAAAATTTGCTTCCATTCTTCTTCAGTTTTACTAACTTTGAATTCACTATTTGAAATTGTCATAATTGCGGAGCTTCCAAAAAATACTTTAATAATTATATTAAACTGTGATATTTCTTTACATCAAACTATCTTTAGATGGGGAGAGGGGTAGAAATTGGATAAATCCTAACTTCTAACTCCTAACCTTTAACAATTTTTTATTCTTGATTCATGATTTTTGGGACTTTGAAATATTCGCCTTCTTGCTCTGGGGCACCAAGGAGGATGGCTTCTCTATCTGGGTAAGGTTGTAAATTATCTTCGCGTGTTACATTGCTGACATCTATTGCTCTAGTTGTGGGTGGCACATCGGTAACATCTAGTTCGCTCAATTGCTCAAAATAATCGAGGATATCGCCTAATTGAGTGGTGAATTTTTCAACTTCAACTGGGGTTAATTCTAAACGGGCAAGATGGGCTACTTTAAGTACTTGTTCGCGTTCAATCATATTTTTAAATTGATAACTTAGAAATTAAGGATTGTTTACCTAGTCATTCATCAATATAGGATAAAGGACAAGATTCTCATACCACAAAACTGATATAAAACCTTGTGGCACGGGTATCTTGCCCGTTTTTTGACACTCCGCCGCTTATAAAGCGGCAGATTCTACATTCAACGACTCGCCGTTAGACAGCAGGTTTACACCCTTACGGGTTCGGCAACAGCGAGTGGGGGAGACCCCCTTTACCGCGCTGCCTCACCAACCGCCTGCTTAGGGTAAATCTCCTGTAGCGTAAGTTCCCGTATGTCCTACGGTAGCGATTCCTCTTCTCAATATATTGATGCTGGCATTAATATCTCTATCTTCAGTAAACCCACACCCTGGACAAACGTGAGTTCTTGTAGACAAAGACTTTTCTACCTTTTCGCCACAGTTAGAACAATCTTGACTTGTATTATGCGGAGGTACCGCGATAGTTCCGCAGGCCATACTTCAAGCCAAAATATTCTAGCCATTGACGGAACGTAAACCAACCCGCATCGCTAATAGATTTAGCTAGCTTTCGATTACGTACCATGTTCTTAACCTTTAAGTCTTCATAGGCTACCAAATCGTTAGATTGGATGACGGAATATGCTAATTTCTTGCAATATTCAACTCGGCGGCCTACTTACTCTTAAATGTTTCCGAGCATATCTATTTCTAGCTTTATGATAGTTATTTGATTGCGGCTTTTTGCTTTTGATATACTTCTTGGACTTCTTGCGATTAGCTCGATTTAACTGCTTTTCTGACTTCCGGTAAAATTTAGGTGAAGGTTCAACATTGCCATTATTGTCAGCGATGAAATACTTCAATCCTAAATCCAATCCTATAGCTTTACCTGTTGGTTGAGATTCAATCTTGATATCAACATCAACAGCAAACTGAGCATAATATCCGTCAGCGCGACGCACTAAACGAACTCGCTTAATCTGCTTGATGTTGTAAAAATGCAAGTCATAAGTTCCTTTTAACTTAAGAGTTCCAATGCCTTGCTTATCAGTTATGGTTAAGTACTTCCAGTATAGCTGAAAGTTTCCAACCACTAGACTTATACTCAACCGAACGAGTATTTTTCTTGAACTTTGGATACCCCTTTTTACCTTTGATTTTCTTTTTACAGTTGTCGTAAAATCGACTAATCGCACTCCAAGTGCGTTCAGCCGCAGATTGTCGTTCGCGCAGCGTCTCCCGAAGGGAGAAACCATTGAGTTTAATTTATTAGCGAACGGAAATTCTGAAGCAAGAACAGCACAGTACTTGTTCAGCGCATATTTATTAATTTTCTCGCCTGGATTATCAATCCAATACCTAAGACATTTGTTCCGAACAAATTGACTTGTTCTTATTGCTTCATCGACACAACGAAATTGTTCTTTTCTTCCGTAAAGCTTAAACTCAAGGACTTTCATGGCTCGACCTAACCAATTATGTTTTTATACTAATACATTTAGCATAAAATAGCAAAACAAAAAAGAGGTACTGACGGCACGTAAACGTGCGTCCTCGTTCCACATCTCCCGCCTAAAAAGACGGGAGTTTTGAACCTCGACCAGTTTTATAAAACCTAGATTTTGTTAGCCTTCTTGGCATAATACAACAAGACGGAAATTTTGCTGAGGACTAACAACCGGTCAACTAAAAGAACACATCAATTTGCGATCGCCCTGTAGTCTTGAGCCAGTTTTGGGCTTCAATGTAGTTATTGGGGGCCATGCGAATGGCTCGAATCCAGTAATCGGCGGCTCGATCAAAAAGTGCTTCTCCAGCATCGTTATCTCCAGCAACTTTTGCTTTTTCACCTTTGAAGTGGTAAATAACGGCAATGTTATTTAAGGCTTGGGGCAGACGGGGATTAAATTCTAGTGCTTGATGATATAGTTCTAATGCCTTGTCATGGTCGCCATTACTGGCGTAAATTAAGCCCATATTGTAGAGGATATAGCTTTTATCGTTAACGTCTTCTTCGAGTTCTAAAGCTTCCTCATAGTTTTCTAAGGCTTCAGCGTATTCGCCTTCTCCTTGGGCTGACATACCATCTCGATAATAAACAAAGGCTTCTTTAGCTCTTTTATTAGTTGGCAGAAGTTTCAATATTAGGTCTGCCATTACTGTAAAGGATTTGTCGATAAAATTATCGTTTTTCTGAGTTCTTGGCATATCTAATAATTATGGTGATTTCAAACGGTTATCACTTTGAACGACTAAAGTCAAAACTTCTTAGAATCAACAAACTGTTGAAAAGCGCTAGTCGCTGTTAAAAATTAGCTTCACTAGCTAATTTAACTGATAAATGTGTTTTTTACTGTTAATTTTCCTCTCTTTTTGGTGTAATGCACTCCCGACTGAACTTTGGGGTGTATTTCGAGTGTTTACCAGCCTCAGAACAGATTAGATGCCCCTCTATTTAGGGTAAGGTGCGAGCATGAAGCAAGAATCCCCATATTTGCCGTACCTGGTAATCAGATATATAGGAATCCGGTTTGATTAATAAAATTGGTCGGCCCAAGATCGCGGCAATGGGAACAAAAACTGTACTGAGATTTTTATTCACGCAGTGTGCCTGGCTCTGGCCGACCAAACATCAATTAGGAATGCTATCTAGCTAAAAATAGCTATACGTATTTTGTCAAAATTCAGGTTACAAATATGTCAGTTTTCAGGCATTTCATCTTGTAATAATATAAGTATATTGCGAAAAAAATCATGTTTGTATCTTTTTTTATCTCACCACAAAAATTATAAAATCTTTATAATTTATATCCCGTTTTATTGGAAAATATATTGTAATTTAAATCTTGATTGATAATTATTTCATTTTTATATTTTTTGGCATGGAAACCCTGCGTTTGTATGATTTCTTACCTTCTGGTAATGGCTATAAGATACGTTTGTTACTGACGCAAATTGGTATGCCATTTGAAAGAATAGAGATAAATATATTAGAAGGAGAGACTAGAACCCCGGAATTTTTAAGCAAAAATCCCAATGGTAAAATACCAGTTTTAGAAATTGGTGGGAGTAAATACTTAGCAGAATCAAATGCAATATTAATGTATCTGAGTGAGGGAACGGAATTTCTACCTTACGACCGTTATTTAAAAGCACAGGTATTGCAATGGTTATTTTTTGAACAGTACAGTCACGAGCCATTTATCGCTACATCGAGATATTGGGTTTCTATTTTAGGAAAGGCAGACGAATATCAAGAAGCACTGCAAGAAAAACGCGAAGGCGGTTATGCGGCACTTGAGGTGATGGAAAATCATTTAACTGAGAAAACTTTCTTTGTTGGAGAACGTTATACCATTGCTGATATTGCTTTATTTGCTTATACCCACGTAGCGGATGAAGGAGGATTTGATTTAAGTCGATTCAAGGCGACGGGGGCTTGGATCGAAAGAGTTAAAGCCCAACCGAGATACATCGCGATTACTGAAGGCTCGCGGGGATAGGAAGAGACAAGGGGAGAGTAGGATAAGGAAGGTGACGGGGAAGGTAGAATTTGAATTCACCGAATCTATAAGCTTGGGGAGACACAAGCACTGGGCAAGTTGGAGAAATCCTGCTCGGTTAAGTTGTGTCAGTACCTTCAATCCCCCGCATTCTATGGGTGGAACAAGTATCGTAAGCAAACGTCACGGAGCGTGGTTTTAACCCGCTCCGTGACATCCGCTTAAAATTCTCTTTCAAGGAGAGAAGAAGTCATGGGTACCCGTCAACCGCTTACCGAAAATTTTGGGTTTAAAGCCCCGTCCTTGTAGGACGGCTTTATTTTATGTGGAATATTTATACCCAATATGGTAGTATAAGAATAGGGGGGTGATATCATGTTAGTTTTTGAGTTCAAAGCATAGGTCAAACTAAAACAGTACTTGGCTGTTGACGAAGCAATTCGTACCGCTCAATTTGTCCGTGTGCGACGTGAAAGTCGCGTGTAAGGCGCATCAGCGCTAGTAATTGAGGAACTACTCCTCTAGAGGACTCCTTCCCTCTATTCCTATGTAAAAGGGTCACGAACCCCGCCTACTTTGGGAGTAAGTAATGAAACCACAAGGAATGCAAGGCACAAAAGCGAGATATACGGACAACTCAGTTGATATATCCCGCAAAGGAAAATTCCGAGAGGGTTAACGAAAGTGAATCATCATAAGTTCCGTGAACTGTAGCAGGCGAAATGAGTTGATACGCCCGACCAAAAGGTAAGTAGGTAAGTCATTGACGTGCGTACTTCAATGACGAAGGAGTATAATCCCTACCGGAATATAGATGGAACCCAATCCGAATGAATATTACACACGTGAAACACGGTAAGCCCCACTGGCTCTTGGACTAGATGAAAATCCAAGTAGGTTGACCGCAAGGAAAACGGATATGCCGAGGGGGTAAAGGATGCCAGAGAAAGCAAAAGCCAAGGGTAATGCCTTGGATAGGGGTTCAAGATTTGCCCTACACCGATAAGGTGGCAGACTTCTGGTAGGTCTTCAACGATGAAATCAAAGTAAAGGAATTGAACCGACGTGAAAGATAGGGTCAGTAATGACATCGGAACGAAGGAACCGTTAAAGACATGGGAATCCATCGACTGGAAGCTTGTGAATAAACGGATTAAAAACCTGAGACGGAGAATTTATCGAGCAACTCAGAATGGTCAGTGGAACAAGGTTCGCAGCCTTATGAAGCTGATAATAAGAAGCTACTCCAATTTACTGTTGTCAGTGCGAAGAGTAACTCAAGAAAATGAGGGGAAAAATACGGCTGGCATCGATGGTCAGACGGCAAGTACCCCCGCACAAAGAGTAAAACTCGTCAAAGAAATGCAGGATTACACCCTATGGAAAGCTCACCCTGCTATTCGGGTATATATTCCAAAAGCCAATGGAAAACAAAGACCATTAGGGATTCCAACAATCACAAATCGCATAGCACAAGCAGTATTGAAGAATGCACTGGAACCTAGCTGGGAAGCCCGAATGGAAGCCAGCAGTTATGGATTCAGACCCGGTAGAAGCTGTCACGATGCCATACAACACACCTGGACACGCCTTAATAAACAAGGAAATGACAGGTGGGTATTAGATGCAGATATTAAAGGCGCATTCGACAACATTAGCCACAACTTTATACTCAAAAATATCGGGGAATTACCAGGTACAGAGTTAATTAAGCAATGGCTAAAAGCAGGTTATGTAGAATCCGAGATATTCCACGAAACGAAAAGCGGAACACCACAAGGGGGAATAATTTCACCCTTATTAGCCATTATCGCACTGGATGGAATCGAACAATTCCTCAGTCAATTCAAGAAAAGACAAGGGAAAAACAAATCTCCTAGAGCGCCCAAATATGGGTTCGTTAGATATGCTGACGATTTCATTGTTACCGCCGAAACAATCATTGGATATTGAGGAAATAATTCCCTCGGTAAAAGAACTCCTCAAAACAAGAGGACTGGAATTAAATGAGGATAAAACCAATATTGTTCATATAGAACAAGGATTCAATTTTCTGGGGTTCAATGTCCGTCACTTCCAGGGAAGCTGTCTAATAAAACCTCAAAAGGAAAAAGTAAAACTATTCCTTAGAGAAATACGGAAATGGCTCAAAACTAACAAACACGCCAAGCCTGAAGCAGTTATCCAATACCTAAACCCCCGAATCAGGGGGTGGGGAAACTACTATAAACACGGGGTAAGTAGCAAAACGTTCAGCTATGTTGACCACCAAATTTTTCAAGCAATCTGGAAATGGTCATTAAGCAGACACCCAAACAAGGGAAAGAAATGGGTAGCGGGGAAATACTTTATCACTGTTAACGGCAGGAAATGGAATTTCCACGCAATAGTCAACGATGGAAATGGGAAAAAGAAAAACTTAATCCTTACGAAACTCGGAGACTTACCAATAACCCGTCACGTCAAAGTCAAGGGAACAGCATCCCCCGACGACCCCAAACTAACCGAATATTGGGAAAAACGTAGAACCAACTACGGGAAAACATACTTTGCCGTCTTGTTCAAAGCTATTTAAAGTAGCCCAAAACCAAAGCTGGAAATGCCCAATATGCGGTGAACACCTGTTTAATGGAGAAAAGCTACAAACCCACCATAAAGTGCAAGTAAAAGATGGAGGCACCAATAAGGAGGACAACCTAGTCCACCTACACCTCACCTGCCACAAGCACGTACACACGGGTAAAGGTTCTGAGATTTTGAAGGCTTGAGCCGGATGATGGGAAACTGTCAAGTCCGGTTCTTAGGGGGGAGAGATGCGGCGACGTATGCTCTCCTACCCGACAATAGTTGTATCCGTTTGTGGATGGATAACAAAGGAACGGGTAAGAACGATTTGCAGAAATATTGCTCTGTACTTGCAAAAAAATTTTCATTTGCTTCGCAACTCAATTCGATGGCTAGACAAGCTAGCGCAGAACGAGCATGGTCATCTATTAATCGTTTTTATGAGAATTGTAAGAAAGGAGTAGCAGGTAAAAAGGGATTTCCAAAGTTTCAAAAAAATTGTCGCTCTGTTGAATATAAAACTACAGGTTGGAAGCTAGCCGACAACCGAAAATCAATAACTTTTTCTGATAAAAAAGGTATTGGACGGTTAAAGTTGAAAGCTACCCGTGACCTGCACTTTTTTCAAATCAGCCAGATTAAACGGGTTCGACTAGTAAAACGTGCAGACGGTGTTTATGTTCAATTTTGTATTGACTCAGAACGCCGAGAAGATATCACACCAACTGGAAACACGGTGGGTTTAGATGTTGGACTCAAAGAATACTACACCGACTCAAATGGTGAGGTTGTTAAGAATCCAACTTTCTTGCGTAAAGGAGAAAAAGTTCTTAAACGCGCTCAACGCCGAGTATCTAAAAAAGTGAAAGGTTCAAAAAATAGAGGCAAAGCTAGACATATTTTAGGTAAACGCTATCTTAAAATAAGTAGGCAACGTAAAGACCATGCTGTGAAGTTGGCACGGTGCGTAGTTCAATCTAACGATTTGATAGCCTATGAAGATTTAAGGATAAAAAATATGGTGAAAAATCACTGTCTAGCTAAGTCTATTAATGATGCATCTTGGTATCAGTTCCGTACATGGGTTGAATATTTTGGAAAAGTATTTAAGCGCGTCACGGTTGCTGTTAATCCTCAATACACCACTTCTAATTGCTCTAGCTGTGGAAAAGTTGTTAAAAAAACCCTATCTACTAGGACTCATGTATGTTTGTGTGGGTGTGTTTTAGATAGGGACGAGAACGCAGCTATTAATATTTTGCATCGCGGACTTAGTACGGTAGGGCATACCGGAACTACTGCGCTCGGCTGGGAACCCTCGGCGTAGAAAACGCTTGGGGAGAATCTACCTCTACTTTGGTTGGAATAATCCTGCCAGAGCAAGTAGGCTCATTGAACCAAGAATCCTCGCACTTATAGGGCGAGGAGTGTCAAACTATTAGCCATGCGAGAGGGAAGAAACCCTGAGTAGCATTCTTGACGACATTTATTCCGTCTTTCAATCCGTCTTTCTATTACTTCTAAGTGATTCTGTAAACCTCTAAGAACCCTAATAGCTCGGGGATCTTGAAAACTGTTTGTACCGAAATCTGTAAATGCCGATGCGTCGCGTTTGGTGCCGACTAATGATATAAATTGAACTTGAGTAAGAGTTGGTCTTACACCCGGTAGGAAACTAGTTAGGCTGTTTTCGTCGGCGAATTTCCCTTTGGTTGTAGGAACGGGCTGATAAAGCGCTCCTGGCATATTAGGAATAAAAGCCTGATATTGATATTGAATCCAAGCAATAGCTGAATGTTGCGGACCTGCGGTGAAAATAATTTGTGTCAAAATATCTATTAATTGGTCGCGGTTTGTTAGGCGTGGTGGAAGGGAAGATACACCAAAACCACCTTCGTTGACGGGTTTCCGTAAAGTCTGTAGCCAATTTTGTAACTCAAAATCCTGGCGAACATCTCGGTTGGATTTGTAATAAATTCCGATATATCTACTCACATAGCCGAACAAGGTATTCCAGACGAGTAACCCGTCATCTCGATAAGGAAAATCTTGCAATAGAGAAAGATTATCAACACCACCCTGGCGTAAATCAGTGGGGAGCGCAAACTTACTGAAGTTGTTGAAATACTCAGATACACCTATGCAGGCAAGTTGCAGCGAGCTTTCTAAGGTATCCGGTAAGATAATATCCACCGCTCCCCCCGGATTAATTAGCACTTGATCGGCAAGGCTATTGATTGCCATTGTGAACTCAAAATGAGGCTTTAAGAGTACATTCACGGGATGGCGAACAGCTAATTCTCGTGCTGTCGCCAATGCGATTGGTTCCATTACCAGATGAGTCTGTCCCAAGTGACGATACAGCTGATTGACGTAGAAATCAGCCGTCTGAGCAATTAGCTTAGCGAGATGCCAATCTACGCCATCCAAAGGCGTACAAAGCAAACTTTCCCCGGGTACTTGTCCCAACTGAATAGCAATGGGAATTAACTGCCAATCGCCGCGACTTCTTTGGGCAAAATATAGGGCGATCGGAGCGCTAATAAATTGGTTTTCTTTAGTCTGAACACTATCAAGCACGGCATAATCGGTGACAAACAATCCGCCTTCTTTAATAGCTCTCTCAAGAGTTTGATTAATGCGCTTCCTGCGTCTTGTCGCACTCAGCACGGCTTGAAAAATTTCATCCGTTATTCCCAGTTTGTCGCGAAGATTATATTGAGCCACTCTCAGGGCGGTTTAGGCGCTGAGGTTCAGGCATTACCTTCTAACTTGTCGCTCTTAGTTAGAGTCGATGGGAGCTATGATGCTCCGCACCTCTCCTTCAAAACCGTGCGTGCGACTTTAGCCGCACACGGCTCCTAGATATCCTAGTCCGCAGACCTGCTCATGTGTTGATATTGGTGACAGGAACGATGAATTGTTTCAAGATTCTTTATCTTCCAATTGTTGTGTTTTCCGTCTATGTGATGCAGGTGAATTTCTTCCCCTGGTATAAACTTCAAACCACAACTAGCACATTTATAGTTTTGCTTCTTAATAAGCTTGGCTGATACATTATCGTAATGCTTGCTTTCTCGTTGACTCCAGTAGATTATGTCGCCGTCATAAGGGGCTTCAACTGTTCCTTGAAAATATGGGAAAACCTGGGAATTTGGGCGGAAATACATGCCGCCCTTACCCCATGT